>CAZDJL010000035.1:0-8382 GCA_964505745.1 uncultured Desulfovibrionaceae bacterium
GCCTATTTCATGGGAACCAAGCGCGAGCTGATGAAAACCTTCAGCCGGGGGATTATTCCGCCATTTGCCGTCACCGGGCTGCTCTGCGGCCTTCTTTTGCTGCAACCCGATTTCGGGGGAGCCGCCCTGCTTGTTTTCCTGCTTTTCTTCATGTGCCTGGTGGGCGGCTGCAGGCTGATCTACCTGATTATTTCCGCAGCTTTCGCGGTGGGCGGGGCGGCCCTCCTTATCTGGAAGGAGCCGTACCGTTTCAAACGGCTGCTTTCTTTCATGGATCCTGAAAGCGACCCTTTGAACAGCGGTTATCAGGTGTTGCAGTCGCTTTACGCCATCGGATCCGGAGGAGTTACCGGAGTGGGGCTTGGCGCAAGCAAGCAAAAGCTCCTGTTCCTTCCGGAATCATATACCGACTTTGTTATGGCCATCCTGGGCGAAGAGCTGGGTTTTATCGGCATGTCCCTGTTCTTCTTTTTGTTCGGAATGTTTCTATGGCGGGCGTTTCTGGTATCCTTCCGCCAAGATGAAATTATCGACAGGCTGGCCTCTTTCGGAATTACAATGATGTTTGCGATCAGCGCAGTGCTCAACCTGGCCGTAGTCATGGGTTCGGCCCCGCCAAAAGGGGTGCCCATGCCCTTCATCAGCTATGGCGGCAGCAGCTTTGTAGCAACACTTTTCTGTGCTGGTCTTTTGCTCAACTATTCGCGCACCGCCGCCAGGAGGGCTTAGATATGTTGCGGGTTATTCTTACTACTGGAGGCACCGGAGGCCATGTCTTTCCGGCTCTCGCCGTGGCCGGGGAGCTTAAAAAGCAAGTTCCGGACGTGCAAATTCTGTTCATGGGAGGACGCTACGGGCTTGAGCAGCATTGGGTGCACGATGCCGGAATTGAATTTGTGGGCCTTCCCGTGCAGGGAGTGCTCGGCAGGGGATTTCGCGCTATTGGCGCGCTTGTCGCCATGGGCGTAAGTATTACGGAAGCTCTGAGCGTCATGGGCGACTTCAAGCCCGACGTAATCATCGGGTTTGGCAGCTACGCTTCCTTTGCAGGCCTGAGCGCGGGAGTCTTGCGCAGATGCCCCACGCTCATTCATGAGCAAAATGCCATCCCCGGCCTTAGCAACCGGGTGCTGTCAAAATTTGTAAGAAGAGTATGCGTAGCCATACCGGACAAGTTGAAAAAATTCCCGCCCCGGAAAACCGTGCTTACCGGCAACCCCGTGCGCGCTGAAATAATCGATTTGCCGCCCAAAACATTCCGCAGCAAAAAAAAGAGGCTGCTGGTCATGGGCGGAAGCCAGGGCGCGGCATCAATCAACAACGCCATGCTTCGCCATTTGGACGAATTCAAGGCGGCCGGAATTGAAATATGGCACCAGACCGGCAACCAGGGCTATGTGAATGCGCGGGACGCCTACGACAAAGCGGAATACAAAGACGGCAAGGTCATCTGCTTCATCGACAATGTGGCCGAGGCATATAAATGGGCCGACATGGTTGTTTGCCGCGCTGGCGCAAGCACGGTGGCGGAACTTGCCGTTTCAGGCATGCCGTCGGTTCTTGTTCCATTCCCCTATGCCACGCACAACCACCAGATGCGAAATGCCGAATACATGGTAGAGCACAATGCCGCCCTGCTGGTCAGGGACGATGACCTGGCGGGCGGAAACTTCGCGCGCACGGTGCTTGGCCTGATTTCCGACACCAGCCAGCTCAAGGCCATGTCGCAGGCGGCCAGAGAACTGGGGCATCCAGACGCGGCCGCCAAAGTGGTGGAATGCATAAAAGAAATATTGCCAGCCAAGGCAGTGCAGGAAAACTGGTAAGACAATGCAGAATATAATTAAAAACATACACATGGTAGGCATTGGCGGGGCTGGAATGAGCGGCATAGCCGAAGTTCTGCTCAATTTGGGCTATAATGTTCGGGGCTCGGATGTGGCGGATTCCCCAGCGGTGCGCCGCCTGGAAAAACTGGGAGCCGAGATATACATTGGGCACGGAGCGGAGAATGTTTCCGATGCCGATGTGCTGGTAAAATCCACAGCGGTAAAACCCGACAATCCGGAAGTTTTAGAGGCCCAGAAGCAGGGCATTGCGATCATCCCCAGGGCCGAAATGCTTGCCGAACTCATGCGCCTGAAAACCGGGGTGGCCGTGGCCGGAACTCACGGCAAAACAACCACGACCTCCCTGCTCGCTTCCATTTTCGATCAGGCGAAGCTGGACCCCACAGTAATCATCGGGGGGCGCTTAAACGCATATGGGGCCAACGCCCGCCTTGGCGAGGGCAAATACCTCATAGCCGAGGCGGATGAATCGGACGGCTCATTCCTGTGTCTGTTCCCAATCATCAATATAGTCACCAACGTCGACCTGGATCATATGGACTTTTACTCAAATCAGGAAGCAATCGACGACGCGTTCATTGCATTCATGAACAAAGTTCCGTTTTACGGCCTGAATGTGGTTTGCGGAGACGACCCGGGCGTGCAGCGGGTTCTTCCCAAGGTGAAGCGCCGCATTCTGACCTACGGCCTGGGGCCGGATAATGCCATCCGGGCGGAAATAATCTCCTGCGGAGCCAGCAGCCGGTTCACAGTGTTTTTGCAAGGAAAGGAACTTGGCGAAGTAGATCTTTCCCAACCCGGACGCCATAATGTGCTGAACGCCCTGGCCGCCATAGGAGTGGCCCTGGAAGCGGGCATTTCCCCTGAAACCTGCATGGAAGGGCTTTCCAAATTTAACGGCGTGGGGCGCCGTTTCGAGAAAAAGGGCGAAAAGAACGATGTGCTGGTTATTGACGATTACGGGCATCATCCGGCTGAAATCGCCGCCACCCTGGCCACAGCCCGCGAATGCTTCCCCGGCAGACGCCTGATCGTGGTATTCCAGCCGCACCGCTTCAGCCGCACCCAGGCCCTGTTCGGAGAATTCTGCAAAGTTTTCGGAGGGGTGGACAAACTGCTCCTGGTTGAAATTTATCCCGCTTCGGAATCCCCCATTCCGGGGGTGAGCGGGGAAAGCCTGGCCCAGGGCATCCGTCAGGTGTCAAGCACCGACGTCACCTATTTTCCAACTTTTGACGCGGTTAATGAGGCCCTGCCGGACATTCTCGCCCGGGGCGATATTTTAATAACACTTGGCGCCGGAAACGTGTGGACCATCGGCCAGCATTACCTGGTTGAGAAATGAACCTGGAAATTGCTGACAAACCAAGCCTGAAAGAGTGCACCAGCCTGCGCCTGGGGGGCAGCGCCATTATCGGGGTAACCCTTAAAAGCGAGGCCGGGCTCGAATATTTGCCGGAAATACTGGCAGGATGCCCCGGAGTTCCGTTTATAATCGGACGGGGAAGCAATATTCTGGCCAGAGAGGGGGAGCTGGCCCTCGCGCTTATCGGCCTGAAAACTCAGGAACTGCCGGAAATTATCCGTGAAGACAGCACCTCTGTCACAGTTTCCGTGTCCGCCGCATTTCCCCTTCCGCTACTGCTGCATTTCACAAGCGAGCATGGGCTGGGCGGGCTTGAGGGGCTGATGGGAATTCCAGGCGCCGTGGGTGGCGCAGTTTCCATGAACGCGGGTTCATTTGGAACAGAAATAGGAAATTTCATTGAGCAAATAACTGTTTTTACTCCGGAAAATGGCCTTTTAAACAAAAAAGCGGATGAAACCAAAAGTGAATACCGCAAATTCTCCTTTTCCGGAGAAGAAAAAGCCAGTTACCATATCATCTGGAAAGTAAGCCTCAGGCTTCCCAAGGATGACAGACAAAAGGTGCGGGAAAGAATGAGCGGCATCATGCGGAAAAAACAGGAGACCCAGCCCGTCTGCGCGGCCAGTGCTGGCTGCATTTTCAAAAACCCCGCCCCGGACGCCCCGGCCGGCATGCTTTTGGACAAATGCGGGTTTAAAGGCAAGGCTCTGGGAGGCATGATGTTTTCCCCCATGCACGCGAATTTTTTGATCAACAGGGGAAATGGCAGCAGCGAAGAGGCCCTGGAACTGATTTCCGTGGCCCGGGCAGCGGTAAAGGAAAATTTCGGGCATGACTTGCAGCTTGAAGTCAAGGTGATTCCATGAGCCTGTTCAACAAGAAAAAGCCGAAGAACAGATATTCCGAACGGCGATCCGTATCGTTCAGCCGGGAAGTTCGCCCCGCCCGCAAGGCCAGGTTCAAACCCGGTTCGCTGCTGGGCCTTTTTTCCGCAGCCACAGTTGCAACCATTTGCCTGGTATTGTTTGTGGCAGTGGCGGCCGGGCTTATTTTCGTATACCGCTGGTCCACCACAAGCAGCTATTTCGCCCTGAAAGAAATTGATGTTACGGGAATCAACAATCTGTCATACACGGAAGTATTGAACCAGGCGGACATCCAGACTGGCATGAACAGCCTGGCCCTGTCGCTTGATACCCTTGAGGCAAAGCTTCTGCAAATTCCATGGGTGGCCGGGGTGTCGGTAAAGCGCTCCCTTCCTGATGGAATCACCATCACCATCAAGGAACGCGAACCATATTACTGGACTTTGAAAGACGGCCATATGTATTACGCCGACCAGGGCGGAAATGTTATTGCACAGGTGAACAGCGACAAATTTCTTGCCCTGCCCATTCTGGAGGTGGCCCCGGACAGCGCCGGAGCGCTAAAAACACTGGACAGCGCCATCGCCCAGGTACAACAGGTCATAAACATTCTGCCGGAAGAGCTTCACAGCCCTGCCCTTTACCGGATAAGCCAGGCCAGGGGGATGGAGGTGCATTTCGAAGGCAGCCAGCTCAAACTTTTATTCGGCCTTGAAGACATGGAAGGAAACATTGAGCGGATGACCCTGGTTCTAAACGACTTGAAAAAACGCGGAGAACTGGCTTCGGCCAAAGAAATTCGCGCTCACAACGGTAAAGTATGGGTAGTAATCTAGGCCAGTTGCAAAAGCCTTGCAAAAGCCTCCGCCCAAAAGACGGCGCAGGAACAAATACATCCCTCCAACACCCGAAAAACCTTGCAAATTTTGGGTTTGAGAGGTATGAAATGAAAAGAGCAAAACATAACGGCAACGAAAATATGCAAAAACTGATAACGCGTTGTCAGGGAGATACAAATGGCAGGCTCTGAATTAGTTGTAGGTTTGGATATCGGCACCACCAAAATATGTGCAGTGGTGGGCGAAGCTTCTACGAACGGCGTGGACGTTATAGGAATTGGAACAAGCCAGTCCACAGGCCTCAGAAAGGGAGTAGTCGTCAATATTGACCAAACCGTCCAGTCCATCAAAAAAGCGCTTGGCGAAGCCGAGCTTATGGCGGGCTGTGAAATCAGGTCTGTTTACGCGGGAATTGCCGGCAGCCATATCAAGGGCTTCAACAGCCACGGCGTAATTGCCGTAAAGGGCGGAGAAGTCGGCCCCAAGGATGTGGAGCGCGTGCTTGAAGCGGCCAAGGCAATTGCCATTCCGCTTGACCGGGAAGTGTTTCACACCCTTCCCCAGGAATATATTGTGGACGATCAGCGCGGCATTCTGGACCCGTTGGGCATGGCCGCGGTGCGCCTTGAGGTAAAGGTGCACATAGTGACCGGAGCGGTTACCTCCGCCCAGAACATAGTGCGCTCCTGCCACCGGGCCGGGCTTGATGTGGCCGACATTGTGCTTGAGCCGCTTGCCTCCGCCAGAGCGGTTCTTACTGAAGAAGAACGCGAAATAGGCGTGGCGCTGGTTGACATCGGTGGGGGAACGACCGATGTTGCAGTTTTTTCCAACGATTCCATAAAATATACCGGCGTGGTGGCTTTGGGCGGACAGAACCTTACCAATGACATCGCCTACGGCCTGCGCACCCCCATGAGCAGCGCCGAAAAGATTAAAATAAGATATGGCTGCGCGCTTGCCGACCTGGTGCGGCATGACGAGCACATAGAAGTGCCGAATGTGGCCGGGCATGAGCCGAGGGCCCTTTCCCGCCAGGTGCTTGCTGAGATTTGCGAACCCCGCATGGAAGAAATCCTTTCCCTGGTGGACCAGGAAATCATCCGCTCAGGATCTAAAAACTCCATTGGAGCGGGGATAGTGCTCACCGGCGGAAGTTCCCTGATGGAAGGAGCGGCCGAGCTTGCAGAACAGGTGTTCAACCTCCCCTGCCGCATCGGATACCCCCGCAACATCGGCGGATTGAGAGACGTGGTGAACAGCCCGAAGTTCGCAACCGCGGTGGGGCTGCTTTGCTTCGGATCCGACAAGGAAAGCGACAACCATAAAATTCGCATCCGCGAGAAAAATCTGTTTGAATCCGTCCTTTCCAGCATGAAACGCTGGGTTAAGGATATCTTTTAAAAGAACACCCTTTTGAGGTATTCAGGGCAACCCTTTATCAACTAAGGAGAGGCGAATGGAATTTTTAGATCTGGGAAACAGCGGCTCTGCCAAAATCAAAGTCATCGGAGTGGGCGGCGGCGGTGGAAACGCCATTGACAACATGATTTCCTCCCAGCTGCAAGGGGTGACCTTTATTGCAGCAAACACCGACGTGCAGGCCCTTAACCGGTCGGGGGCGGAAATAAAGCTCCAGCTTGGCGAGCAGTCCACACGCGGCCTTGGCGCAGGAGCCAACCCCCAGGTTGGTGCGCAGGCGGCCGAGGAGAGCATTGAAGCCATCCGGGAAGCCATTGGAGAATGCGACATGGTGTTCGTTACCGCCGGCATGGGCGGAGGCACCGGCACAGGCGCAGCCCCGATTATTGCCCAGGTGGCCCGGGATCTTGGCGCCCTCACCGTTGGAGTGGTGACCAAGCCTTTCTTTTTTGAAGGCAAGCGCCGGATGGACACCGCCGAAGCGGGCATCATGGAATTTCGCCAGAATGTAGACAGCCTGATTACCATTCCCAACGACCGGCTGCTTACGCTTGCACCCAAAAAAGCGCCTCTGCTCGACATGCTTAAAAAGGCGGATGAAGTTCTGTATCACGCCGTGCGCGGTATTTCCGACCTGATTATGGTTCCCGGCCTTATCAACCTGGACTTCGCCGATGTGCGCGCAGTAATGGGCGAAGCGGGCCTCGCCATGATGGGAGCGGGTATCGCTTCCGGAGAATCGCGCGCCCGTGAAGCCGCCATGAAAGCCATTACCAGCCCCCTTCTGGAAGATGTTTCCATTGACGGCGCAAAGGGCGTTCTTATGAACGTGACCGCAGCCAGCGACGTGACCATGGAAGAAGTGGCCGAAGCAATGGGCATCATTCAGGAAGCCGCAGACGAAGATGCAAACGTGTTTTTCGGTGTGGTCTTCGATGAAAATGCTGCCGAGGAAATGCGCATTACCGTAATCGCCACAGGCATTGAAGCAAAAGGCGCACAGCTTTCCCCCATGGGCGGGCAGAGCGGCAGAGTAAGTTCGTTCCAACGCCAGCCCCAGGCGGGTTCCTTCAGCCATTCCGCCGGAGGCTCCCTTCCCAGGGCAACCGCAGCGGAATGGACTCAAAGCACATCTTCCATGCCCGGCATCTCCGGAGATGAAGGAGTGGGAACTCCACGCCCCATGCGCTCGTTTGACGGCGGCAACCGTGATATTCCGGCAGTGTTGAGGGCCAAAGGAAAAGACATGCCCCGGCCCCACTCTCCTGGCGAACACGACTTCATTTTCGAGGAAGACGACGAGTTTGAAATCCCGTCCTTTATCAGAAAGCAGGCTGACTAGCCCCCGCGCTGACACAGGATTACAAAAAATTCACCCTAAAGCGCGGGCTTAGGGAAATCGCCTCTCCTGCCCGCGCCCAAGGGTGCCTGCACTCACTTTGCATTACCTCACTCTTCTCTTTGCAAAGCGAGTGCAGGGCCCTTATCTCGCATGGAACTGCCATGTTTAAAAAAACTGCCCTGGTCATTTTCCTGCTTTTGCTGACCTTTCCTTCCGGCCTGCACGCCGCGGACTATGCTCCTTTCGGGCTGACATGGGGGGCCACGGCAAAGCAGATAACCGCTGCCGGCATCAAGCTTAAACCCATAGAAGACGATTTCTACCAAACCCCAAATGTGCCCGCAAATGCCGACTGGGCCAAGACCTATGTCCTGTACATCGACAAAAAAGTCGGCCTGGTCCGGGTGGCGGCCTATACGGAAGACATTGCCAACGACCCGTCCGGCCAGAAAGGAAAACGCGTATATTACAGCCTGAAAGCGGAGCTGGAGCGCACCTTTGTGCAGGTGGGAAACGCAGAAAAGGACTCCGCAACACCCGGCGTGGTCGTGCCCAAGGGCATGAGCTTTTACACCTGCCTGGAGAGCGGGGGCCCCTGCGGCCCCTGGTTCAGCACCTTTGTAAGCGGGGACATAAATGCACAAGTAGTGCTGGAAGCGCTGGATAAGGACGCCGGATACGTCAGCGTTATTTA
>CAZDJL010000036.1:0-8329 GCA_964505745.1 uncultured Desulfovibrionaceae bacterium
GGAAACCCCTTCCAATGGGAAGATGGGACGCACCGAACTGCTGGCGCTTAGGGAAGCGCTGGCCAATCAGGGGGTTAGCGGCGATAGATTGAACCGTTTAAATTCCCTGATCGAATCGGGCCGTGCCGTAAGTGCTGCTGATGTTCTCAGGGCTCTGCAAGGGATTGATATTGACGGTATTGATACTTCCGTGAGCTTTGATTTGACCGCCAGTGAAAAGATTCAGTTTAAAAGTCTGCTGGGCAAGCTTGGTTTTTCCGATTCTGAAATCAAGGGAATCATGGATGATCTGGCGGCTGGCGGCGATATTGATGTCTGGAATCTTTTAGATGCGAAAATAGCCTCGCTTCCTTTTGACGAGACTTTTGAGGTGAGCAAGGAAGAAATTTCCGCTTTGGCCAGGGCCTTCCGTTTGTCCGACATTCAAAGGACGCAGCTGGAAGGCATATTCACTCCCAGCCTCATGGTTAACTCTGCCAAGCTTGCGGAAACCCTTGCCCTGATTAATACGGAAATGGCCGCGCGTAAGCAGAGCGACCTTATGGTGCAGGGAAGCGACATTGTGCAAAAGACTGTTGCCGAAGTGCTTGCCCGCGCCAAAGAACGCAAGGACATTGAAGACAAATCGGACAATCGCCAAAGCCAGCTTGCCAACCGTATGAATACACGCATCCTGGACAAGGTTACTTCAGAAGGGAAAACTTTACCTCAGGCCGCCCCCAACCCTGCGGGCGAGGGCAAGGAAAACCTGCTTTCTTCCTATGCGGAGAAGACATCAAACAACTCTGATGAGCAACTTGCAGGCCAGGGCGGCAAGGATAAGGCCGGGCAACAACCGGGCGACTCCAAGGGGCGCGCGTCTGAAAGCGGAACAGGCAGCAGACAGAATTTGGCCACTGACTCTTTCACAGCCAAGATAGTCAATGCCGCTGACACTTCTTTGTTGAACGGCACGCAACCCCAGAGCGCGAACGGCCCCCGTGCCCAGACTGCAGGCTTCAGCAGCCAGGTTTTTGATCAGGTTGCTTCCGGTGTGTTCAAGAATGTGCAGGAAGGAGTAAAGCAGCTTACTCTTCAGCTTGAACCGGGGAATCTCGGTGCGCTTACCCTGATTGTGTCTGTGCGTGAAAACGAAGTAAGCGCGACCATCCGTCCCGATAATCCGGAAACGGCCAAACTGATTGAGGAGCAGCTTTATAAGGTTCGCCAGGCTTTGGAGAGCCAGGGCCTTAAGGTAGACAATCTTGAGGTGCAAAGCAACGCGGCGGAGAGGGACAGCTCTCAGCAGTGGCAGGGCGCTTCCAAACACAATTTCACCCAGCAGGAACTGGAGTACAGGGAGCGCGTGCGTCTGCTCCACAGGCTGCGCCATGCAGATTCCGGCATGGCACACGACATGCAAAATACAGAATTGAATACTGTAAGTGCGGCAAAAAATTCCCAATCAGAAATTTACATAGTCGCTTAAATTTTTAAGGTGAACCAAAATGGGAACAGTTAATAATACCATAATCGGCGCGGCAGAGCGCGAATTTGCAAAGAAAACTGCCGTGGGGAACAGCGAACTGGACAAAATGGCCTTCCTGCAGCTGCTTGTTGCGCAGCTTCAAAACCAGGACCCTCTGAACCCTATGGACGACACCACCTTTGTGACTCAGCTTGCCCAGTTCACCGAATTGGAAACACTGAACAATATTTCAACCAACATGGATACTGTCATTGAAGGCATGCAGCGCCAGGAAAACCTGTCAGCCTCCAGTTTCCTCGGCAAGTACGTTGAATCCTACGGCGATCAGGTCAGCGTGGACGCCAGCGGCAATAGAACTGAGCTTTACTATTACCTGGGAGAAGACGTTACCAGCGGCCAGGTAAACATTATGAATTCAAGCGGAGAAATCATCCGCACCTTGAGCCTGGGAGCAAAAACGGCTGGCGGCCCCTATGCCCTGGGCTGGGACGGCTATGATTATCAAGGCAACAAGGCTCCCGAAGGCGTTTACCTTGTGGGCATGTCTGCCCTCAATTCGGAAGGAACTGCGGTAACCGTTGCCAGCCAGGTAAGCGGCAAGGTTGACCGGGTGTTCTATGAAGACGGCACGCAGTATCTTGGCCTTGAGGACGGGCGTGTAATCAACCTGAGCTATGTGACCGCCATCCGCGAACCGCTGGCTTCCGATACTGTTGAAAGCACGGAAGAGGCCGTCATCAGACTGGCAAAGGAAATTACGCAGCTTGAAAGCTCTATTGAGGAATATGGAAAAACCATAACTGAAAAGCAGGCGATAATTGATGACCCCGACTCCAGCGCAGATGAGATTACTGCTGCTACAACGGCTAAAACTCTCGCCGAAGCGCAAAAAATGGTAGCCGAGTCTGAGAAGGAAAAGCTGGAAAAAGAGAAAAAAGAGCTTGAAAGTAAGTTGGCTTAACCCATTATAAAAAGAAAAATTTGATAAAATTTTGTGAAACTAACAACTCAGGAGGTTCAACATGAGTGTTACTTCAAGTATGTGGACTGCAGTTTCCGGGCTGCTGGCCCACGGTGAAAAAATGAGCGTGGTAGGCAACAACATCTCCAACGTGAACACCGTTGCCTTTAAAGCCCAGCGCATGGATTTTGAAGACTTCGTATATCAAGATACAAGCAGCGCCAATGGTTTCGCGCAAATGGGGCGCGGCACCTCAATCAACGCCATTATGGGCGATTACAGCCAGGGCTCCCAGGAGCAGAGCAACACAGTCACCGACATGTCCATCAACGGCAACGGTTTTTTTAAGGTTCGCAACCCCAATACCGTGGATGAAACCTTCTATACCCGGGCGGGCAATTTCCGTTTTAATAAAAATGGCGAACTGGTAGACCCGCACGGATATATTCTGCAGGGATGGGAAATTGAAAAATCGGTAAACGCCATTGCCTCCACGCAGACGGTCACCAGCCCGACTTCTAAAATCAAAGGCTCCGGCGTGCCCAAGGATATCAAGCTGGGCACCTTTACCTGCCAGCCTCAGCATACGAACAGCATAACCATTTTGGACCGCCTTTCCACCATTCAGGGCGAGAAGACAAGTGATGCCACAGACCCCTTCTTCGCCATGCTGAAGAGTTGGAATGCTTCTGATCCGGAAAATACAGCTCCCCTTGGAACGAACGCGTTTACGCACCAAACCACGCTGACTGTGTACGATGAGGGCGGAGCGAAACATAACTTGACTGTTTATTTTGACCGTGTTGATAAAACTAGCGTGTCCGATTGGAGCAACTCCGAAGATCAGTGGGAATTTATTGTTACTATGGACCCCCTGGAAGACAATAGAACTTTCGGCGCTCCGCCAAGCTCTTTCAGCACCACCGATGCTAGCCGGGGCCTTCTTATGGCGGGCACTCTGACCATGAGCACCAGCGGAGTTCTTAAAGACATGACCGCTTTTGTGCCCAAAAACGAAGCCACTGCAGGCGATGTTGACCTGAACGATCTTGGCAACTGGGTTCCGGCTCCCATTTCCAATAACGGTGTGCCAATGATGGTTGCCAACTTCTCGGGGATAAACAACCTCAGCTCCCCTTGGGCGTATGGCCAGTCCGGCACCCAATTGAATATTGACGCGGTGCCCTATATGATGGAGCTTAACTTCGGCATCAGCTCCACCAACAAGTCCTGGACCGCCTATCCGGCCGGATTCACCGCCGCCAACGTAGGCGACCAGCTTGCCAACCTGGGAGGCATGCAAAACGTCCTGTCCGATGGTAATACCACTGTGGCTGTATCGGATACATCCACTTCGCAAACCAAACAGGACGGTTATGGGTTCGGGTATTTGCAGAATGTGCAGGTTTCCACAGACGGGGTTGTGTCCGTGCGCTACGACAACGGCGTGACCCTGGATTTGTGGCAGATTACTCTCTATGATTTTATCAATACCCAGGGGCTTTACCGCGAAGGGAGCAACCTCTACAGCGAAACCCGCGATTCGGGTTCTCCCACCGAGGGCGCGGCAGGAACCACCGGCCTTGGGCAGGTGAATTCCAATTCACTGGAAATGTCCAACGTAGACCTGGCCAAAGAGTTTGTATACATGATCTCCACTCAGCGCGGGTTCCAGTCAAACTCAAAAACCATTACCACTGTGGATACCATGCTTGAGCAGGTAATCAACATGAAGCGTTAACCTCCTGACGCCGGCGGGCCGCCTTGCAGGCGGCCGCTGGGCCCAGTTAAAGGGGCCGGTGCCGGGAAAAACACTAGCCCCGATAATTTCCACATTCCCTTATGGGAATATTGTGAAGGGAGAAAGAAGAAGCAACTCTTCTTTCTCCCTTTCATTATGCTTTCGCCAATTGAGGCCGCGCAGCGCCCGAAACGAAAAACCACCCGCCATACAAGGTGGTTTGATTTTGAAAAAGCCTGTGCGCTGTGAGCTTGCTGCAAATGTGCCCGCCTTGGGGGCCTGAACTGTTGGCGTGGGCGGAAGTGGAGGATGCGAGACGCGCCCGGCTATGGAATTTTCTTTTGCAAGGCCACAAACTGACGGGGGCCAGAAGGCGAGGGGTAGCTTATTTGCCTGGTAATCAACCAGCCCGGTGTTGCTTCTGTGAAATCCTCTCCTCTCAGAAGTAAAAGAAGAGTCCCTTCCATAGCGAGATATGGGGCGACGTATGGCAAAAGTTCGTTCCATGGCATGAAGGCTCTGCTTAAAATCAAGTTCGCCGGTTTTTTCAGGTGAAGCTGTTTTTCCATAAATTCCCCGGCATCGGCCCTGTGGGCGAAAGTGGCCGGAAGCTTTATAAGGGCCAGCGCCGTTTGCAGGAAAAGCGCGCGTTTTTCCCTGAGCTCTACAAGATGATATGAGCCTTTCTGCCAGAGGATTCGCAGGGGTATGCCCGGAAGCCCCCCTCCGGCGCCAAGGTCCCAGCATTCAGGAGCCCCGGCAATCTCAAGTTGCTTTATAAAGCCAGCCAGATGGAAACTGTCGGCAATCAAGCTTCGCATTGCATCCTTCCAGTTGGAGGCCGAGGTCAGGTTGATTTTGGTGTTCCATTTCAGCAGCAGCTCAAGGTAAGAGCGAAGCGGGGCGGCTTGTTCCGGCGTAACGGCAAGGTTTTCTTTTTCACAGAACAGGTCGAACTCGGCCTGTTCAATGTTCGGTATGCAGGGTTTCATCCGGTTTAGAACTCCTGCCCGGGAACAATCCGGGTGCGAGGATAAAAAGCGGACCAGGCAAACCACATGCAGTCCACCCCGGCAAACTGGGTCAGCGTCCTGTCCCGGTATTTTCCCAAAACTCCTTTGCCCTCATTGCTCCATTCCGTGCGGGTCTCTTCGTCAACCAGATATCCATCCGCCCAGGAAAAGGTGAGGCTTGTCTTCTCGCCATCCACCTCAAGTTCGCGTCCGAACACTCGCACGGTATCCAGAAGGGGGTCGTATGCGGCGACCAGGGGAGTTATTCCCATGCTGAAATTGACCGCTCCCAGTTTTTTGACTTCTTCTTTGTTTATTGCCACTGCAATGCCGTCAAACTCAAGGCAGTGCATCCTTTGTTTGGGGTGCAGCCGTTTGTCCACATGCAGGAGCGGGTAGATGACGGCCAGATCATCGTAATAACTGCCGGCCAGGGTATATGAGCCATATGGGTCTTTGCCGTAATTACGGCGGAATCCGGTGCTGCGCGACAGCACCTTGGCTTCGGAGTAAAGGGCTTTGGCTCTGCCCCAAGTCGTCCATATCAGCGGCAGGCGGGGAAGGACGCGCCCTTTAAAAGTTCCGTCAATGCATTGTCCGGTTAGCTGGGGCCAGCTTGACGCTGAAAAGTGGTCGTACAGGATAGAGTTGTTGTTAAGCAGCTTCCCGCTTACCCCCAGAGTTATGGGGTGCTTGCCCGTATGGAGGTTGTAGGCAGCGATGGAGCCGGTGATGGGGCAGTAAGTGATAGCCACCGGCTGGGCATTGGTTTCATCGAAAAATTCGTTTACCACTTCATGCCAGACCATTATCCGTTGAGGGTATATGCGCATTATTCCATCCGGGAAAAAAGGGGCCAGAAAGACCACTTCGTTATCCTCCATGCTCAAGGATGCATCCGACACGGACAGATAGCGGGGTCTGATCAGGGCGGGGGTGGCGTCGCGAACCACGCCGGTGTCAACAATGGCGTTGCGCAGGGCTTGAAAGGGGTCATCCTCTGTTGCTGGTGTGGAAGCCTGGCCTGCCGCCGTTTTCGGGAAAAAGCAGGACAATGCGATAAGCAGGCAGACGGGCATCAGGATGTTTTTCAGCATGTCGGTTCTCCGGAAGAAACAATTGCGCTATATTATTTCAGGATTTTTACAATAGGGCAAGTGTAAGCTGCGGGCTTCCCCACTCTCTAAATAAATTGCAATTATCCCGTTCAAAATTTATACTGGATAATAACTTTGGAAAATAAATTCTGTTGATTCAGAGTGGCAGGTGAGTATGAAATCGGTTTTAGTTTGCGGTGGAGCCGGATATATCGGCTCACATATGTTGCGGGCGCTTTTAAAGGATGGCTTCAAGCCGGTTGTTTTCGACAATATGGCCAAAGGGCACGTTGAGGCTGTGCCGGAGGAAGTTCCCGCTGTTAAGGGCGATCTTCTGGATATGCAGGCTTTGCGCAGGGTTTTCAGTGAACACAACTTTGATGCGGTGCTTCATTTTGCGGCGCGCATTGAGGTGGGAGAATCTGTAAAGGATCCCGGCCTTTATTATCAGAATAATGTGGCGGGTTCGCTCAACCTGCTGATGGTTATGGCGGAATTTAAGGTGGATAAACTGGTTTTTTCTTCCACCGCCGCTGTTTATGGCAACCCTCAGGAGGAAAGGATAAGGGAGCTTCATCCGCTTGAGCCAATCAACCCATATGGCCGCACAAAGCTGATGGTGGAACGGATAATTGAAGATTTCAGCGCGGCTTGCGGTCTGAATGCGGTTTGCCTTCGCTACTTCAACGCCGCCGGGGCCGATCCTTCCGGCGAGGTTGGAGAGGCGCACGACCCGGAAAGCCACCTCATTCCCAACATTTTAAAAGCCGCGGCAAGCCAGGGCGAGGCCTCCAGCGGTTCGCCCTTTGAACTGAAGATTTTCGGCAATGATTATGACACCCCGGACGGGACTTGCGTGCGGGACTACATTCACGTTTGCGATTTGTGTGACGCCCACCTTCTGGCCTTAAAGCATCTTGACGCCTTCAGGGGCAAGGCGGCGTTTAACCTGGGCAGTGGAAACGGTTATTCCATCATGCAGGTTCTGGAGGCCTCGGAACGGGTAAGCGGACGCAAAATTCCATACTCCATTGCCCCCAGGCGGGAGGGCGACGCCGCCACCCTGGTGGCCGACAGCTCCCTTGCACGGGAAGTGCTTGGCTGGCATCCTAAGTATGATGACCTTGACTTCATTGTAAAAACTGCGTGGGACTGGGAAATTAACCGGAAATTTTAAGTTGTTTCATGCTTGGGAGGCCCAGCGGTTATGCTAATAAAATCTCAGCTGCACAAAAGATGCGGGTGGGTTTTGTCTGCCGCTGAGCGGCTGTTTCAAATGTTAACTGTTAAGGCGCGATAGTGGAGAAATACAAAATAGCAGCCTGTATCCTGCATTATGGCGACCCTTCGCTTACCGGGCGCCTGTATGGCCAGCTTGAGGCCGAACCGGACGTTTACGTTCTGGATAATGCCGCGCCAGATCCTTTTCCGGGCGCCTGGAAGCGTCTGGATGAGAATCTGTTCTGGGCGGGCGCTTTCGCGTGGGCGTTGCGGGAGTTTGAATACATGGGCTATACGCATTTGTGGTTTTTTAATAACGATGCCTATTTTTTAAGCAGGCCGCCTTATATTAAAACTTCGGCGGTCCGGCTTGCCCGCATGGAACTGGCGCTTGGAAGGGTGGGGATATATGCGCCTGCTGTAAGTGCCAGCCCTTACCATCCCCAAATGGTGCAAAATGAGAATTCCCAATACAGAACGGTGGCTGTTCTGGATGGAATTGCGCCGCTTGTCAGTTTTGAGTGCATAAGGGAAATAGGAGGCCTGGACGCCGCGGACAATCCCTATGGCTACGGGGTGGACCTGTGGATGTCTCTGCGGGCCAGACAGGCTGGCTGGAGTCTGGCGGTAGACAATCAGGTGTTGCTCCGGCACAGCTACCACGCTACCGCCCGGAAGGTGGACGGTTTTATGGACAAGGCTGCCGAAGCAGAGCGCCGTTTCTTGCAGGCCCGCCTGGGCGTTGATTATAAAAATTTTATTAAAGAGCAGCAGAAACAATGCCGGGAAATAACCATCCTGTAAAAGCGTATACTCGGCCTTTAAGCG
>CAZDJL010000037.1:0-8135 GCA_964505745.1 uncultured Desulfovibrionaceae bacterium
GCCAGTTCGGCCAATTTGGACTGAAGTTTTTCCAGCTGCTTTTCCAGCTTTTCTATCTGCTGCTGCGGGTCGCCGGCCGAAGCGCTCTCGCCCCTGGCTTCCTTCATATATTCGGCAAATTCGTCATCGGGAGAAGATTCTTCCGACGACTTTTCCTCCTGAAGCATAGCGGCGTATGCCGCACGGGCCTCATCGGAAATATTCACATTGTCGGGCTGCCAGGAAAGCAGAGAATTGCTTTCTTCCTGCGATTTTTTCTTGCTGTATATGGTATCTTCGCCAGAATAAACTTCATCTGCGCCATAAATAGAATTTATTTGCATACTTTACCTCCGCTATGAAATAATTTTCCTACCGAAAGCCCGCATGCATAAAATATTCCCAAATGCAAAAAAGTTGGAGGAAACAAACCCGCATCCTCCAACTCATTGAATTTTATACACTTCTTTTTTACAGGGGTTTCTATTCCCCATCAGAAAGGCTTAAAGCCTGCAACTTTTGCATGCTTGACTCAAAATTTTCCTCTTCTCCCACATCCTGCTGAAGAAAGGCGTTAATTGCCGGGCGCATGACAATTGCCCTGTCAATTTCGGGGTTTGAGCCCTGAACATAGGCTCCTATGTTAATCATGTCTTCCATGCGCTGGTAAGCGGCCATCAATTTTAAAATTTCGCGTCCGGCCGTTATATTTTCCTTGCTCACAATATCCGTGCGCAAACGGCTGATGGACTTGAGAACGTCTATGCATGGGTAGTGGGCCTGGTCGGCGAGCTCGCGGGTCAGCACTATGTGCCCGTCTAAAATTGAACGGACCGCGTCAGCTATCGGTTCGTTAAAATCATCCCCGTCAACCAGCACGGAATAAATGCCTGTAATTGTGCCCTTTTCACTGCGCCCGGCCCGCTCCAGCAGCTTGGGCAGCTCGGCGAACACCGATGGCGTGTAGCCTTTCGTGGTGGGCGGTTCACCCACCGCCAGGCCCACTTCCCGGGCCGCCATGGCAAAGCGGGTTACCGAGTCCATCATCAAAAGCACGTCCTTGCCCCGATCCCGGAAATATTCGGCCACAGCTGTCGCCGCATAGGCCGCGCGCATGCGCACCAGCGGGGAAGAATCGGAAGTGGCGACAATGAGCACGGAACGGGCAAGCCCTTCCGGCCCCAAATCTTTTTCAATAAATTCACGAACTTCCCTGCCACGTTCGCCTACCAGAGAAATAACGTTGATATCTGCTTTGGTGTAACGGGCCATCATCCCGAGAAGTGTGGACTTTCCCACACCGGAACCGGCCATGATTCCCACACGCTGGCCTTTTCCAAGCGTAAGCAGGGAGTTTATCGTCCGCACCCCAACATCCAGAGGTTCGGCAATTCTGGGGCGGGTAAGAGGGTTCGGCGGAGGGCCATAAAGAGGCTGGCTTTCGGCGGTGATTGCGGGGCTGGATCCGGCGGGCGCGTCAAGCGGCACGCCAAAAGGATCGAAAGCCTTACCCAGCAAATAGTCCCCCACTGGGAACACCGGGGGGAGGCTCGTGTTTCTGATCAAACTGCCGGGAGCTATTCCGCGCAAATCGTCATAGGGCATGAACAGCAGATTGCCATCTCTGAACCCGGCCACTTCGGCGGCAATCGGCTCTGTGCCGTCTTCAGGCAAAATATGGCACACCGACCCCAAGGGCGCATTAAGCCCGGTGCCCTCGGCCACAAGCCCGATCACCCTGGTCACCTTGCCATAGGTCTGGTTGAAATTTACAGCCGTCAGCTGCTTCAGGCACTGGGACGGAGAAAGAACCATTATTCGCCGCCTTTGTCATGCATCTTTTCCAAAACCAGGTCAGCCGCCGCCTGGCTGGCTTCAGCCTGCCCCGTTTCACTTTGGACAAAAGCCGTTTCTTCCCCGGTTTCAGGTTCTGCCGCCAAAGTTGAGGGAGAATGGGCTTTTCCACCGGAAACCTCTGCGCCTTCTCCCCCCTGGCCGTTCAAAAGCTCCTGAGGGATCAGCGAACCCATGTCTTCCGTTTGCTCATGTGAACCGGATGGCTCACCCTCCGGGGAAAAAGAGGCGTTTTCATCTGCCGCTCCGGCTTCAGCCGCAGGAATGCCCGCATCTGGAACGTTTTCAGAAAAATTCTCGGCCAGCAAGCCCTCAGGGCTTTCCCCGCCGGGCGCTTCCGAACCAGCCGTGTCGGCGCGCTCTTCTGCCGGAATTACACCGGCTTCCGGAGCCTGTGCAAGCTCCTGCTCCAGATGCGCCACTTCCTCTATCTGTTCATGCAGCCCGGCTGCGGAAACGAACTTTCCTGGCTCAACCCGGTCTCGCAGGCTCAATTCTTTCAAAATGTTGTCCACCAGGGCTTGGCGCGCCTGTATGGTATTTTCCACCATGCCCAGGCTGTTCTCCAGAACAATGCTGCCCGGCGCAAGCTGCGGGTTGCCTCTAACCTGAAAACGGCGCGCGTAATCGTCCCCTGCGGAAAGGATTATGTCGGAGATTACCGGCTCGTCTTCGGGGTGGGCGTAAATAACAGCTTTCTGCTCGGCAGCCAGAGAGGACACAGCCTCGCGGAAAAGGGCCTCAAGAATTTCAGCCCTATGCCCTTTCAACTCGTGCCCGATTCCTGTTTCCACCGCAAAGCGTACCAGATTGCACAATTCATCCTCCCAGGCGGAGGTAATAGCGTCAACCTGGGATTCGATGGCCGAAAGCACCGCTGCCGCTGTCTGCCCCGCCGCTTCCCGAAACTCGTCAAGCTCGGCCTGAGCCGCGGCAAGGCCATGCTGGTAGCCTTCCTGGTGCGCCCGCTTAAGCATTGCCGCCGCCTCAACTTGCGCGGTTTCAAGAATCTCTCTGGCTTTCGCCGCGGCCTTGGCCTTAACCCGCTCAAAATATTCGGCCTCGGTCGCCTCGTTCCAAACCGGCCCGCTGCGGGCGGTTTCCAGGCGGGAAAGCGAAGTTTCATGCATCCGCCCCGGCCCCATAAAAATGGTGCCCCACTTTGATGTGTCGGTGGAAAGGTTAGACAAAGACATCTCCGCCTCCACGGCTGATTGCTATGCGCCCTTCCGCTTCCAGACGGCGCACGGTTTTCACTATGTTCTGCTGGGCCGCTTCCACGTCCGCAAGCTTGGTCGGGCCCATAATTTCCAGGTCTTCCTTGATCATGGTGGCCGCGCGCTCGGACATGTTTGTGTAGAACAGTTCCTGAAGGTCCGGCGATGCCCCCTTGAGCGCAAGAATAAGGTCGTCGTTGGAAATTTCCTTGAGCATTTCGCGAATGGCCCGCGAATCCAGAGATTTGATATCCTCGAACACGAACATGAGGTTGCGGATATCTTCCGCCATCTGAGCGGATTCTTCCTCGATCTCGGAAAGCACTTCTTCCTCGGTGGCGCGATCGACGGAGTTGAGGATTTCGGCAACAGCGGGAACGCCGCCAACTTTCTTGCCTTCCTTGCCGCCCATGGCTATAAGTTGCGACTGCAGCACTTTGTCCACCTCCACAATCATATCGTCCGGAACAGGCTCAAGATTGGCGAGGCGCATAAGCACCTCGGTGCGGCCGCCGGAGGGCAGGCTGGTAAGAAGCACCGCCGCCTGCTCGGGCGGCATGTGCCCCAAAATAAGCGCGAGGGTCTGGGGGTGCTCGTTGCGCAAAATCTGGGCGAGAATGCGCGGGGACACATTGCCAAGCTCTCTGAACGGCGTGGGCCCAAGCTCCAGATCCAGTTCGTCAATAATATATTTGGCGGTGTCGGTGTCCAGATGTTTAAGCAGGATGCGTTTAACCGCGCTCTCCCCGCCGGCCAGAATATCCTGCCCGCTGACCATGGCGTGGTGGAACTCCCGCAGCACCTCTTCCACCGTTTCTTTCGGCACGGCATCAAGGTTCATGATCGCTTTGGATACTTCGGTAATTTCCGCACGCTCCATCCGCTTGAACACTTCGGAGGTAAATTTGTCGCCCAGAGCCAAAAGTAGGATGGCAATCTTCTCTGCGCCGCTAAGCTGCTCTTTGTTCAACTGGAGACCCTCCTGAGTTTAACCACCCGCGCAGAATGCTGACGGCCTGATCCATATTCTGCTCGGCCAGGTTAATGGCGTGAGCCTTAATATCCTCAATTTGCTTGAGAGCGTCAACAGGTTCCAGCTCTTCCTCGCTTTCAAGCAGCGCCAAGCGGCTTTCACCGGCAGGAAGCCCCTCAAGGCCTTCCACCACCTCCGTGCTCTGGACCTTGGGCCTGACCAGGGCGAGCACAACGGGGCGCACCACCAGAAGCAGGAACAGAAGCACCAGAATGGTGTTGAGCAGCGGTTTGCCTATTCTCAGCACATAGTCGAGAATCAGGTCTGAAAGAGTGGGCTCAAGGGAAAGATCCTCGGACCCGAAGGAAATGCTGGTCACTTCAATGGAGTCGCCGCGGGCGCTGTCGTAGCCTACCGCATTCCTGATCAACTGCTGGATGCGGTCAATTTCTTCCTTGGAGCGGGGGGTGAACACCATTTCGCCAGCTTCGTTCTTGCTGTATGTGCCGTCCACAATAACAGCCACGCTCAGCCTGCTTACCTCTCCTACAGGAGAGATGATATTCTGCTCTTCCTTGTTGATCTCATAGTTTTCAGTCCGGTTTTCGGAACTTTTCTCCTGTTCGGAAAGCCCGCCTGTGATGTTGTCTGCACGGAAATTGGCGTCCGGGCTTTGGGAATCGAGCGTGGACTGGCCGCGTTCGGACATTTCGGAACGGGTGGTGGAACGAAGAACCGTTTTTTCCGGGTCGTACAGTTCAAGCCGGCGGGTTTTCTGGCTGAAATCAAGATCTGCGTTAACCCGCGCAATCACCTTTCCAGGCCCGATAACCGGAGAAAGCATTTCTTCTATGCGGCGCTCAAGCGTGCTTTGCACGGTGGTCTTATATTCGAGCTGGGTGGTGGAAAGCCCGGTCAGGGAATCCTCTTCCGGGTAATAGAGCACTCTTCCGGCGGAATCGCTCACAGACACATGATTTTTATCCAAACCCTCCACCGACATCACCAGCAGGTTCACAATGGGCTCTACGTCTTTATTCTCAAACTGTGAACCGGGCTGCATTTTCAGCACAACGGAAGCGGACGGGCTCTGCTGTTCCTCGATAAAAAGACTTTTGTGCGGCAGCACCAGATGCACGCGGGCGCTTTCCACACCGGGAAATTCGCCAATGGTGCGGGAAAGTTCGCCTTGCAGCGCCCGCTGATACTTCATTTTTTGAACGAAGTCAGTTTCGCCCACCTGGATATTGTCGAAAATTTCAAAACCCTGCCCTGCGCCCTGAATTGTATTGGAGCCGGCAACTTTAAGCCGCATATCGTAAACATCGTTGGCAGGAACCAGGATGCTGGTTCCTCCGTCCTCAAGCCGGTATTTCACCTTTTCGCCCTGGAGCATGGCAACCACCCGGTTGGCGTCTTCGGGCGGCAGGTTGCCAAGCAGGAGCCGGTAGTCGGGCTGATTGATCCAGACTACCAGGCCGATGAAAACAGCCACAACAACTGCGGCAAAAGAAACCAGAAAAACCCGCTGCTTGAGAGCGAATTTTCCCCACGTCTGCCTGCCTTTGTCCATCAGTTCCGAAAATTTACCTGCCATTTCCAGCTCCTAAATTAACCGCTTTTTTTATATGATCCGCCATTCTCACAGCCTAAAACTGTATTTTGGAAAGTTCCTTGTAAGCCTCAAGCACCTTGTTGCGCACGGCCGAGGTCATTTTCATCGCAAGCGAGGCCTTTTGCAGAGAAATCATCAATTCGTGCACATTCTGGGTTTCACCGGAAGCAAAGGAAGCAATCATGGCGTTTTTCTCCGTTTGCAGATCGTTCACCTTGCCAAGCGAAGAATTGAGAGTGTCCTCAAAAGAGGTTTTGGGCGCAGACGGCTCCTGAATGTTGTTGGCAGCCTGGCTTGCAAAATTCTTTTCCGCCTTGGTGAAATTATTCAGCGCCTGGGTATAGGCTTTCATTCCAATTGCCTGAATTGCCATTTCTGTCTCCTGGGTTATGCGGCCCGAAGGTTATTTGCCTATTTCCAAAGCCTTGTTATACATCGCCTTGACAGTTTCCATGGTGGTCACGTTGGCCTCATATCCGCGCTGGGCGGTCATCAGGTTGACCATTTCCTCCACCACGTTAATGTCGGGATATTTCACCATTCCGTCTGCGTCGGCATCCGGGTGGCCCGGCTCATAAACCATCTTGAACGGGCGGGTGTCGGTTGCAACATTCTGCACCCGTACACCGCGCAATTCTTTGTCGAGCGCCGTTTGCATCTGCTTGCTGAAAGGGCTGTCCACTTCCGTTGCCACAAGCTGAACGCTTTTACGCCGGTAGGGGCCGCCCTCGGGAGTGCGGGTGGTGTTGACGTTGGCCAAATTCATGGAAATGATGTTGATGCTTGTGCGTTCGGCCGCAAGACCGGATGCGCCTATATCAAGAGCGGTCATGAAGTCCATTACTTGCTACCTTCCTGAATTATATTGTTTATCCCCTGACATCCCTTTGCGACCACCTGGCTGAGAGCTGTGTACTTCAGATTGTTCTTGGCCATTTTGGCCATTTCCTTGTCAATATTCACCCGGTCTTCCCCATGCACCACACGGGGCTTGAACTCGTGATCGAATTCGGGGCCGAAACTGTTCGGATTGAACGCCCCCGGCAAATGCTTCTCGTTGGTCAGGGATATCTTGTCATTCAACTGCAGGGCTTCTTGCAACTCTTTCTCAAAATCCAGCTCCAACGGGCGATATCCCGGCGTTTTCACGTTGGAGATATTGCTCGATATCACATTCTGACGCTGGAGTTGCATGTCCATCACCTTGCCCACAAGAGCAAGCTGTTCAGGAAACATTGTTTTCATGCATTGTCCTCCATTATAATTTTACGCGCTGCTGCGCGCCATTGGGTAAACACCTGCAAGCAAATACTATTCCACAAGCATAACATGCTTAATTTGTTATATGTTTTTTATAAAAAGCCTCTTTTTTGACAGCCTGCACAAGCTTGCAAGGCGGTAAAACGGCCGCCGTCAAAAAAACTGCTCATTACGGGCTGCATTTAAGAAAAACAATTGCCAGGCCACGCTCCAGACTATTTTCAGGGCCACTGGCACACAATTTGCTAAAGATCTCTCGAAAACTAAATTCGGCACAAGTTTCCCTTGCGCCGTACCAAACAGTCCATTTCTTATATGGAGGGGAACAATGAGCAACTTGGATTATGAAATAAACAAAGAATTAGGCGAATGCTACCTGTTCATGGGCGAGTTGGAAAAGGCTGAAGAATACTATAAAAAAGCCGCCAGCTCCAACGGCGTGCATCCGGATCCGTATCTCGGGCTTGCAACCATCGCCATCCAGAAAGGCAATATTGAAGACGCCCTCGCCCTTTACCGCAAGGCCGAATCCATCGAGCCCAACGACAAGAGCCTGGGCGGCATAGGCCTGGTGCTGATGGAGCAGGGAAAGCACGAGGAAGCCCTCAACTTCTTCATCAAGGCCCTTGAGCACAACCCCCAGAACATGCTGCTGCTGAACACCTCCGTTCAGGAAGCGCATTATCTCAACCGGCTGACCGACATACTGCCCAGCCTCCAGGCGGCTCTCGCCCTCAACCCCGAGCTGCACGCCGTGCGTTTCGCGCTGGCCGGGTGCCTGATGCACCTCGGACGCGAAGCGGAAGCAACCGGGCACCTGGAAACCATTCTCTCCTTCGAGCCCGATCATGCAGATGCAAAAGAGCTGTACGAGGCCCTGAAAGATAAATAGGGGCGCACAAATTTGTACTGTGCAAACAGTACATTCTCCCCTCCCATGGATTTTCCGGCCGGAGGATTGTCTTCCGGCCGGAAAGTCACAGGGGTTTTTCAGGCGGACAGTTTTCAAAGAGGAAAGCCGTTTGAGGCCAACAAACGGCCTTCCTCCTTCTGCGCCTTAAACGCCCCTTGCCGGCCGCCCTGTAAGTCCGGCGGGGCCAAACCCGGGCCTTGTTCGCGCAACTACCCGCACACCTGCATTTGTTTGTTGGCAGATCAAAACCGTTAGGTTATACTCCAGACAAACAACCATGGAGTGGCGTATGCTCTTGGACACCCCCCCCGTAATCTGGATTGC
>CAZDJL010000038.1:0-8051 GCA_964505745.1 uncultured Desulfovibrionaceae bacterium
TGGGCTTGCCATATGCAAGCTGCTGGTGGAGATGATGGGCGGGCAGATATGCGTGCACAGCAACCCCGGCAAAGGAACCACAATAACTTTCGACTGCCTGATAGAAGAAAGTAAGGCCAACGCATCGCTTTCCTTTGTTCCTCCTAAAGAAATTTCAGGCATTTCAATTGTTGCGGCTGTTAAAAACCTCTCTGCAAGAAAAGCGGTTTGCCAGATGCTGAATAGCTTTTCCTTCAACGTGCGCCCGGCCGCCAGCGAAGCACAGTGCATAAAAATGCTTAGTGAAGCTGACGCGAGAGGAAAGGCCTTTGATCTTCTGGTTCTGGATTTAGACCTGCTTGACGGCGCCGTGCTGTCAATGGTCAGCCGGATGCGGGAAAGCCTGGCTGTTTTGCCAAAAATAATCCTTCTGGTTCCACAAAATGCGGGCGATGTGATTATCTCCCAGTCAATATCCAGCCTGGTTCAGGGCCAGCTTCAAAAACCTCCCATCCGCTCGCAGCTGTTTGAAGCTGTGGTGGAAACCATGTCTGGCATCAACACGCATAGGCGCTCAAACTTGAAAGAAGCGGTAAAACAGGGAGAATCGCCTGATTTCAGAGGGCAAAAAGTTCTTCTGGTTGAAGACAATGTGATCAACCAGCAGATCGGGATCGACTTTCTGCAACGCGCCGGGCTTGATGTGAGCGTTGCCAACAATGGAATTGACGCCTTGGAAACGCTTGCCCGCCAGACCTCAACCCCGGCCTTCGATTTGATTCTTATGGACTTGCAGATGCCGGAAATGGATGGCTATGAGACTTTCACCCGCATAAGAGAGCAAAAGGAATACCGGAATATTCCGATTATTGCGCTTACCGCCCACGCAATGGGGGAGGAGCGCGTGCGCTGCCTGGAAATGGGCATGGATGAGCACATATCCAAGCCAATTGACGTAACCACGCTTTATTCGGTTCTTTCACGCTTTTTGAAGCAGAGGCCTGCACAGGCGGAAAGAGATTCTGCCAAAATGAATAATATGGCTTCAAATTCAGGCATACAGTTTGATTACCTTGCTGCGCAAGGGTTTGACATACACGCCGCCTTACACAGCTTCTCCGGGAATACGAAATTGTATGCCAAAATAGCCAGGCAATTCTGTCAAAGGTATATGGACATAGAGCTCCAGCTTAAAAATCTTCTTGAAAAGGCAGCGTTCAAGGAACTTGAAATTTTGGCGCACACCATCAAGGGGCTGGCGGCAACGCTGGGGCACACAGGGTTAAGCAAAACAGCCAACGCCCTTGAGCAAAAGGTGAAAGCCGCGCCTGCGGACAACACTCAGGAGCAGGACATGCTTGCCCCGCTTGCAGCCGAGCTTGCAGATGCATGCAATAAGGCCTGCCGTGCCCTGGTTGGGGGCATGCCTCCCCCGGACCAGATCGAACCGGAAATTCTCAGGCAAGCGGACATGAGCCTCGCACAGGGCTATGACAAATTGCTTTTCCTGCTGGAAAATGATGACGCCACGGCCACCACTTTGTTTGGAACTATTGCTCCCATGCTGAAACAGCAAAACCAGCCCGAATTTGCCAGGCTGGACAACGCGATAAACAACTTTGACTATGACCAGGCTCTCCAACTGCTTCCGCTTTTCCGGCCCTAAGCGGCCAGGATGCGCCGCGCGGAAAAGTTAAAACCGCCTGCTCCCATTTTGCGGCAAAAGTTTTATTCATGAAGAATTCACAAGCTGAAGCGCTCCAGCTTCCGCTGTTAAACGCCAGAGGGGGCGTCTTAAAGCCGGTCTGCTCCAATGCCCTTTAATGCTTAAATTTCATAATTTATCCCCCTCTTCTGCCCTTTCTGCTTTTTCCCGGGTTTAAGGATTGCCTTCCTGCTCCAAACGCTGTAAAACCTTAACGCGGGTATGGCAAATGGCAAAACAACTTTGGTTGTATGCCATAAAGGACTTTGTTTGCGCAATTTCCCATATTTTTTATCTATTTCAAGGACCAGAGATGTTAGCCATTTTGGACTACAAGGCAGGCAACCAGACCAGCGTTGCCAGAGCTCTCAATTTTTTAAAAATTCCCTGCAAAATTACCGACTGCCGGGATGAAGCGGCAAAAGCCCGCGGAATAATCTTTCCCGGGGTAGGCGCCGCCGGGCAGGCCATGCAAAATCTGGAAAAAACCGGCATGGGCAAGGTGCTGAAAGAAAGCATCCTCCGAGGCACCCCCGTGCTGGGAATTTGCCTTGGCTGCCAGATAATGCTTGACATGAGCGAAGAAAACAACACTCAGACCCTTGGGATAGTGCCAGGCAAATGCCTTGCCTTTGACCCCGCATGGAAGGAAGAAGACGGCGAGCACATCCGCATTCCCCACATGGGCTGGAATTTCCTGCAGGTGAAAAGAAACTGCGCCCTGTTTGAAGGCATTGAGCCGGAAGCCCAGTTTTATTTCGTGCATGGCTATTACCCCGCGCCGGCCCCTGAATTCGTGCTGGCAAGCACTTATTACGGCAAAGAATTCTGTTCCGTATACGGCAAGGACGCCCTGTGGGCCGTGCAGTTCCACCCTGAAAAAAGCGGGCGGCCTGGACTGAGGCTGCTGCGGAACTTCTACGACTACTGCGTGGAGGGAAAAGATGCTTAGCAAACGAATCGTGCTTTGCCTTGATGTGCGGGACGGCAAACTGACCAAAGGAATAAAATTCGCCGGGAACATAGACATAGGCGACCCTGTGGAATCGGCCCGGCGCTACAGCGAGGAAGGAGCGGATGAGATAGTTTTTTATGACATTACCGCATCCGCCGAACGCCGGGGAATTTTTCTGGATGTTGTGGAGCAGGTGGCAAGCCAGGTGTTTGTGCCCCTTTGCGTTGGGGGGGGCCTGTCCCATATAGACGACATGGATGCCGTGCTCCAGGCGGGAGCCGAGAAAGTGTCGCTCAACACCGCCGCCGTCAAAAACCCCGGGCTGATTTCGGAAGGAGCCGCGCGCTATGGCTCGCAAGCCATAGTGGTGGGCATGGACGTGCTGAAAGTTCCGGTCAGCGCCACCTTCCCCTCGGGCTATCAGATATATATCAATGGAGGACGTACCCCGGTGGAGCTGGACGCCATAGCCTGGGCCAAAAAATGCCAGGAATTGGGGGCCGGTGAGCTCTGCATAAACTCCATAGACGCAGATGGAACCCTTGACGGCTATGAAATCAGCCTTAATTCAACAGTGGCTGGAGAAGTGCGCATTCCAATCATCGCTTCGGGCGGGGCGGGAAATCCCGGGCACATCCATGAAGTGCTTACCAAAGGAAAGGCTTCCGCAGCCCTGCTTGCGTCCATTGTGCACTATGGCGCCTACACCATCAAGGAACTTAAGGAATACGCCTCGGAGCGGGGCGTGCCCATGCGCCTGACCTGGTAAGGCCCAAGCCAATCATCCCGCCCGGTTTATCACAAGCTTGTCTGGAACCAATTTTGCTACACTCTGCGGACCGTCGGAAAACAGACTGTCTGCAGAGAGGAGGCAGCGGAAAACAAATTTTCCCCACAATTGCGTATGTCAATATCTGAACAAGATTCTTCTGTTTGCAGCATGGCGGCCTGCAATGATCCCGCCATATGCGCTTTATGCGCTCAAAAAGGGACTACCTGCTGCTATATCGCCCCGGAAAATGCGGAGCTTTGCTTTCCCCTGTCAAAGCAGGAGGAAAACCGCCTGCGCGCCCACA
Source organism: uncultured Desulfovibrionaceae bacterium (assembly GCA_964505745.1). Taxonomy (GTDB): domain Bacteria; phylum Desulfobacterota; class Desulfovibrionia; order Desulfovibrionales; family Desulfovibrionaceae; genus RGIG1962. The sequence continues at coordinate 3,716 of CAZDJL010000038.1, forward strand.
GCAAGGAAGAACTGTTTTTGAACAAGGCCCCGAACAGCGAGGCGTTCCTGAATGCGATGCGCATCCTTTTTCCGGGCGAAGGCGCTGTAATAGCCAGGCTCTTTCCCCCGTCAAAAAGCCACCCCACCCTGAAGGCCGACAAAAACGGCTATTGCCTGTATCTTGGGCCCAAAGGCTGCACACTTCCCCGCGGCTCAAGACCCTGGTTTTGCAAAATATTTCCCTTCTGGGTAAGTGACGGCGAAATTACAGGCTTTTCAGCGGAATATTGTCTGGCGGCCCGCCAGACAATTACAGTGAGGGGTATGCTGAAAAAGCTGGGCCAAAACGAAGCCCAAATTATGGATACTTATAACAGGCTGCGCCTGGACTGGGGCTTCGTGCCCCGGATTCCAGGCATAAAGCCGGGTCAGGCACACGAGGGGAATGGAATTTAGCTGTTTGAACTCCAACCCAAAATGTTTTATATTATTCAGCTCTGCATGAATATCAGGTTTGCCTGCTTAACCATAGGCGTGAGTTTTAAATATGAAAAGACGTTTTAGACGCATTTTCCTTTCATTGCTGATTTTAGGGCTGCTGCTTACCGCCATAGGCACAGCGGTAGCCGCCGCCATCTATATGTGGGCCTCTCAAGACCTGCCCAACATTCAGCGGATTTCCGACTATAAGCCGCCGCTGGTTACCACCGTGTACGCCCGTGATGGCAGCATTATGGGGTATTTTTACAGCCAGCGCCGTTTCCTCGTTCCCATAAACGAAGTTCCGGAGCATGTGCGCCTGGCTTTCCTGGCCGCCGAGGACGACAGCTTTTACTCTCACCAGGGCATTGACCCTATAGCCATGTTCCGGGCCTTCCTGCGCAACCTTGAAGCCGGAAAAATCAAGGAAGGGGCGAGCACCATCACCCAGCAGCTGGTAAAAGTTCTGCTTCTGGACGAAAGCCGGGAATACGAACGCAAGCTTAAAGAGCTGATTCTCGCCTACAGGCTTGAAAAATATCTGACCAAAGACGAAATTCTGACCATTTACCTGAACCACATTTACCTGGGCAATGGCGCCTATGGAGTGGAGGCGGCGGCGCGCACCTATTTCGGCAAACATGTGGGCGACCTTACTATTGCCGAGGCAGCCGTGATTGGCGGCCTGCCCAAAGCCCCCAGCAGTTTGAACCCGTACAGCAACACGGAACGCTCCCGAGCACGGCAGGAATATGTGCTGGGCCGCATGCATACCCTTAAGTGGATTACGGATGAAGAATATGAAACGGCCCTGGCCCAGCCGCTTAACCTGAAAAGCATGGACGAGCCGGGCGGCGGGGCTGGAGCCTGGTACCTTGAGGAAGTGCGCCGCGAGCTGGACCAGTATTTGAGCGAAGAGAATATGACCCGGCACGGCATAAAGCTTGACAAATACGGTGAAGACGCCGTGCGCGAATCGGGCCTGCATGTGTACACCGCCATGGAGCCGGTGCACCAGAAGGCGGCGGAATCGGCTGTGCGCGAGAATCTGATCAATTACACTCACCGCCACGGCTGGAAAGGGGCCATTGAAAACCTCCAGCCAGACGCGGTTGAGGGCTTCCTCGCCTCAAACCCAATCAACGCCCCCTTTGTGGAGCGCACTGGATGGGTTAAAGCCGTTGTGGACAAAGCAACGGACAAAGACGGCGCCTATGTGCGCGTGGGCAGCTTCAAGGGGCATATTTCCCCGGAAAACCTGAAATGGGCCGCCCCCGCAGGAAACGCGTCAAAAATTCTTAAAGAAAACGATGTGGTCTGGGTAACCCTGCTTGGAAAAGAGCCATACCCCACCCCCAACTCCATTGCTGAAGGCACCGTTCTGGAGCTTGGGCTTGAGCAGGAACCGGAGGCGCAAAGCGCCCTGATTTCCATTGAGGTTGACACCGGCGACGTTGTAGCCCTGGTGGGCGGATTTGAATTCAACTATAACAACCAGTTCAACCGGGCAGTTCAGGCCCGCCGCCAGCCCGGCTCCGCTTTCAAGCCGATAGTCTATTCTGCGGCCATGGATAACGGGCTGACCGCCGGGTCTGTGGTTTACGACACCCCGGTTGTGCATGTTGACCCCGGCACCGGCAAAGTGTGGATACCCAAAAACTACGACGGCAAATTCTCTGGGCCGATAAGCGTGCGCACCGCCCTGCTGAAATCCAAAAACACCTGTACAGTGCGCATTGCCCAGCAAATCGGCGTTCCGGCGATTATAGACCGGGCCTATGCGCTTGGCATCGACGCCAAATTCCAAAACGTGATGGCGATCAGCCTCGGCGTGGTTGAGGTGACCCCGTTAAACCTTACCGAAGCATACACCGCTTTCGCCCGCGGCGGCACCAGGGTAAAAGGCCGGATGATTACCTCGATCAAAGACGCCTGGGGCACGGAAGTCCTTTCTTTCCCCCCGGAAACGAAAGAAGCTATTACACCTCAAAACGCCTACATTATGAGCCAGCTGCTGCAAGGAGTTATTGAGGCGGGAACGGGAGCGAGAGCCAAGGTGCTGAACAAGCCCATGGGCGGAAAAACCGGAACTTCCAACGATGAACGCGACGCATGGTTCATCGGCTTCACTCCCCACCTCGTCACCGGCGTTTTCGTGGGCTATGACACACCCAAGAAGCTGGGACGCGGCGAAACCGGCGGCAGAACCGCCCTGCCCGCGTTTGTGCTCTACCGCCAGCAGGTGGAAGACCTTTACCCGCCGGATGACTTCCAGAAGCCGGGCGGAATTGTGATGGCCACTGTGGGAGGGGTTTCCCTGCCGTTTGTGGAGGGAACCCAGCCAGGCAGCGGATCCTTTAACAGCGGGGTTGGAACCCCGGTTGACCGGGACAGCACAGACGACCTGAAGGAGCTTTTTTAATCCGGCAAGGGGAAACATATGCTTAAATTACGTTTAATGGCAATTATTGCAGCAGGCATGCTGCTTGCGCCAGGAATGGCTTTTACGCAACAGGAACCGGCCGCAAGCTTCACCGGAATTGAGGCCGTAACCCTTTACCCCTCCGCAGCCAAAGTGGAAGTGAAGAACAAGGCTGTGCCTGAAAAACTTCCCGGCGGAGAGGTGGTTCTTGTGGTCTACCTGCCCGGATATGCCTACCCGAACACCGTTTCCGCCAGCATTGACGGAAAGCTTGCAGGCATGAACATAGAGCGCCTTGCCAAAGAAGACGATTCAGACCCCATATTGGCCCCCTGGAAAAAAATGCTGCTTGACGCGCAAAATGAACATGCCGCCCTAAAGGCGGAACAGGAAGGGGTGCAGGCCCGCATTGCCATGTGGAGCAACCCCGCTTCGCCCCAAGCAAACCTTGCCCCCGAGATGGAACGGCTTGACAAGGCTATGCAGGCAGGGCTTAAAGCGGCCAACGCCCGCATGCTTGAACTTGCCCCCCTGCTGGAAGAGGCGCAAAAAAAGATCGCCGTTGCGGAAAAACGGCTTGAATCCCTGGCCCCGTCCTACAAAATAAGTTTCGTGCTGGCCCAGCTGCGTTCGGGCTCCGACTTCACTTACAGCTATATGCTTGGCAATTGCGGCTGGCGGCCTTCTTACACTTTGAACGCCCTCCCCGGCGCGGAAAAAGTGGAACTCGGATTCTCGGCGGAAATCACCCAGAATTCGGGCTTCGACTGGCGCGATGTAAAAACAAGCCTGGCCACCAACGCCCCCCGCCGCGACGTCGCCCCTCCGGAACTGGACCCCTGGCGCATCAGCCAGATGCAGCCGCCCGCCCCGGCCAAAAGCAAAGCCGTTGCATTTGAGGCGAGCGAGCCTGTGCCGGCCCGGCTGCAAAGCGCCCCCGAACTTCGCCCCGATGGGGAATATCAGCATTTCGACAACCTGTATGTGCCGGAAGAAACCACGTTCGCCACCTATTCCATCTGGGATATGGGCAAACGCACCATTACGGATGGCGCTCCGGCCGTGTTTACGGTAACGGATGAAACCTTTAAGGCCGATTTCCTGTATACCGCCCGCCCAAAAGTGAGCGATCAGGCTTTTCTAACGGCGGAGCTCAAGCCTGCCGGCAACGAAAGAATAATGCCCCGCGCCGAGGCGGTATACATGGTTGAGGGCAACACTGTGGGCAATGGCTATTACCCGGCGGGAGAAAGCCTCTATTTCGGCACGGACCCGCTGGTGAAGGTAAGCAGCACCGAATTGAGCAACCAATCGGATGAACGCGGCCTGATAGGCAAAACCCAGGTGCGCAACTGGCAATGGAAATACGAGGTGGAAAACCTTGGGAGCAAGCCTATAGCCCTGAGGGTTGAAGACAGCGCCCCTTCGCTTGGCGATGCCAGAATGCAAATCA
>CAZDJL010000039.1:0-7688 GCA_964505745.1 uncultured Desulfovibrionaceae bacterium
ATGCATCGCGCCCGTTAGTGTGGGCTTCAACCACAAAATTGGCAAGTTCCAGCTGGTCCTTGATCATGCTCCGGATCATGCCGGAATCGTCGGCTACAAGGGCCCGGTAGCTTGGGTGACCGCTCCAGTCCACCGCGGTGTCAAGTTTCAGGCCCAGCTGGGGGTTCAAGTCCGCCACAATCCTTTCAAGATCAAGCAGAAAAATGATGCGGTCCTCAAGCTTCACCACCCCGTTTATCGAATCCTTGCTCAAAGTGGCCATGTAAGGGTTTGGCGACTCAACCTCTTCCCAGCTGATGCGGTGGATGCGGTTGACCCCGGAAACCATAAACGCCGTGTTCACATTGTTGAACTCGGTAACAATAACCTTGGGCGTCTCCTGTTTGCTTGCTTTCTTGTCAAGCCACAGGCTCAGATCTACCAGAGGAATAATCTGGTTGCGCAAATTGAAGGCCCCCAAGACTGACGGGTGGTGCACCTCGGGCAGTTCGGTCACCTTGGGCATCTGAATTATTTCCAGAACCTTCGCAACGTTGACCGCATAATATCCTCTGTATTCACCGGTTTCCAAAGCCTGGGCCTCCGGCTCGGCCGGAAGCTCTTCCTCATCCAGATAAAACTCCACTATTTCCAGCTCATTGGTGCCGGCTTCAAGAAGTATTTCGTCACGTTTCATGCCCGTCTCCGCGAATTTTACGTGATTGCGTTATGCCAAACCAGGCTTTTCACAAAAAAACAAGACTTAGCCTCTTTTTCACATTAGCAGAACATTTCTGATTCTGTAAAGTCATATCATAGCTTCTGCAACACCTTATGAGCGGCGTCTATCAAGTATTTCGGAGTTGAAGCCCCAGCGGTCAGCCCCACCAGCTCGCCCTTTGCAAAAAAGCTGGAAGGAATTTCCCCGGGCGTTTCAATATGCAGCGCCTTTTTCCCCTCTGCTTTCACAGCCTCGGCCAACCGGCGGGTATTCCCGCTTTCATAGCCGCCCACCACCACCACTATATCAACGCCCCGCGCCAGTTCTATAGTCTCCTGCATCCTTCTGCGAGTGGCGCTGCAAACTGTGCTTAACGCCACCGGCTTGTAGCCCAGCTTTGTTTCGGCAGAATCAATTATTTTATTATATTCGCCAATGTCCTGGGTGGTTTGAGCAGCCAAGAAATAGGTGATTCCAGAATCCAGGGGCAGCGCCAAAAATTCTTCAAGACTGCCGAAAACCTTTGCTTCCGGCCCGGCATAACTTAAAAGGCCGCGCACCTCGGGGTGGTCGGCCTCTCCAAAAAGCAGAAGAGTTTGCCCGTTATCGTGCATCGCGGCGATGCCCAGCTGAGCCCGCTTTACTTTTGGGCAGGTCGCGTCAATAACCACAACCCCCAGCTTGGCAAGCCTTCTTTCTTTCTCGCGGGTAATTCCATGTGCGCGAATCAGAACCCGGTCCCCGGGAACGAGATCTTCAAGATCCGTTGCCCGCACCACTCCTTTTTCCTCATATTCCTCAATTACCTGGGGGTTATGAATAATCGAGCCAAGCGTTACAATCCGGCTTCCGGCAATATTTTTTTTCTTGAGTTCGTCGTCAAGTTTTTTCAGGGCAAGGCTCACGCCCATGCAAAAACCGGCCGTTTTAGCCCTTTTCACATCCATTTAGCGCTCCCGGCTTACTTAAGGCAAGCATAAATTCGGAAATAACTATATCCATATCGTCCCAGTTTTGGCAAGCGGACAGGCTTTGCCGCAAGGCCCGCACCCCGGGGAAGTTGTGAACATAGCGGGGAATGAACCCCCTCATCTGACTAAGGGCGTAACGTTCGTCCTGCCACTTCAGCGAAAGCTCCCTATGCCGGCTGATCACGGCCAGCAACTCTCCGGCGGTTGGCTGGCTTATCTGCCCTTCGTGCATCAGCTGGCAGAATTCCCTGAAAATGAAAGGGTTGTTCATGGCCCCGCGGGCAAACATCACCGCGTCCGCTCCGGTCTGCTCAAGGCAATTTTTCGCGGCTTGCGCCGTAAGCAAATCGCCGCTGGCAACCACGGGAATGCCGACACTGCCCTTCAGCCGCCCAAGCTTCGCCCAGTCAGCCTGCCCTGTGAAAGCCTGCTTCCCGTAACGCGGGTGCAGGGTTACCCACCCCGCGCCCAAATCTTCCAGCCTGCGGGCAACATCCAGATAAACATCGTCGCCCTTTAGCCAGCCCAGGCGCAACTTGAACCCGGCCCGGCCCGGCCCGGCAACCTCAATCAAAGCACGGGCCACCTTCAGCGCATTCGGAACATCCTCAAGCATGACAGCCCCAGCCCCGGTTTTAACCACCTTCGGCACAGAGCAGCCCATGTTCAGGTCAAAATAAATTTCCCGCCCCTTAAAAAGTTCCAGAACAGCCGTGGCGGCGGCTTTCACTATTTCCGCCTCGGCCCCGAAAAGCTGAACCACCAGGGGGTCGTCGTCGTCCTGGCTGGCCAGAAGCGCCCATGTTCCCCTGCTTCCCTTGCCCCCCTTGCCGCTGATTTCCTCAAGAAGAGGCGGGGCAAACTGCTCAAGAGAATAATAAATCCCTTTGGCGCTGACCATTTCGGTGCAGGCGACTCCGGCCCCAAGCTCCCGGCACAGTATTCTGAACGGCAGGTTGGAATACCCGGCGAGCGGGGCGAGCCACGGCGAATCCGGTTGAATGACGAGGCCAGCCTCGGAGCCGTTCCTGGACTGGCCTTTTAATATGCTGCTGCTCATTGCCGCCTTTTCATCAAAGCCCGCGTTCAGGGTCGTTGCCCAGATAGGGCGATTCCTCGCGCATAAGATAATTGCGCACGTAATCCGTCACTCCGTCTTCCAGGCTGAAAAAATTTCCGGCATCAAGCCCGCGCGCCGCCAATTTGTCCATTTTCGCCTCTGTAAAATTCTGATACTGCCTGGACAGATTTTCCGGCATATCCACATAGTCTATTTTCACCGGCATGTTCATCGCCGCGAACACAGCGCCCGCCAGGTCATTCCAGGAACGCGCTTTCCCTGTGCCAAGGTTGAACACGCCGCAGATATCCGTGTTTTCCAGAAGCCAGCAAACCGCTTTTGCGCAGTCCTTCACATAAATAAAATCGCGCTTCTGGCCTCCATCGGCAAAGTCCGGGTGGTTGGACTTGAACAGCCTGATCCGGCCGCTTTCCTTTATTTCCTTGTACGCCTTGGACACCATGCTGCGCATGTTCCCCTTGTGATACTCGTTTGGCCCATACACGTTGAAAAACTTAAGCGCGACCATGCGTTGATCCAGCCTCTCCCGCTGGGCCCACAGGTCGAACAAATGCTTGGAGTAGCCGTACATATTCAGGGGCCGCAGCCTGGGCAGAAGGGCTTCGTCGTCTGAAAAGCCGTTCGCCCCGTCCCCATAGGTAGCCGCGCTTGAAGCGTGAACAAGCCGGATTCCCGCTTTAACTGCATAATGGCATACTTCCTGGCTGTAGTGCACATTATTGTTCATCAGGTAGTCGGCGTTCATTTCAGTGGTGCTTGAGCAGGCGCCCATGTGCACAATCGCGCGGGGGCGCTGGGGCAGACTGTCCCGGCGCAAAAGCTCAAGAAAGCGCTCCCGGTCCATAAAGTTGCAGTAAGACAGGTTGACCAGATTCTTCCATTTGCTTTCATTGCCCAGGCGGTCAACCACCAGGATATTTCCATCCCCCCGGCGGTTAAGTTCCCAAACCACAGCGCTGCCTATAAACCCGGCACCGCCAGTCACTATGATCATCTGTCACCTCTTCTTGTTGTTACGCACCGCAATCTCGCAGAAGGAGTTTCGTTGTTTTTTGCAAATGAAAATACGAAGAAAAGACTTTTCCAGGGCTTTATCCCCACCTTAATTAAAGGAAAGATAAAACAATTCCCGGCATAAGCCAATAGAGGAAAAATTGCTTGGGCAAATCCATTGAAGCGGGAAACCCGCCGGGGAAAGGAAGCTTTTCAGCAAACGGCTTCCCATTCCCCGGCAAAAAGTGCAATTGAAACATTTAACGCCTGAACCAGCGGGTTAACGGCCGGCAGGCCCGCCCGTGCCTGTTTTGCGGCAAGATTTTTATTAAATACTTGCCGGGCGTTGAACATAAAACCCTAGAGCGCGGCAAGAAGAAGTTCGCCGAACTCTTTACAGCCAACGGTAATTCCGCCTTCCATCTGCACGGCGAGGTCACGCGGCACGCGCTTGGAAGCGATGGTTTTCAGCATGGCGTTCTGCACCAGCGCAGCCGCGTCATCAAGGCCCATATGCTCAAGCATCATCACGCCGGAAAGCAAAACGGAACCGGGGTTGGCGGTATCCTTGCCCGCATGCCTGGGGGCCGTGCCGTGGGTGGCCTCGAAAAACGCCAGCCGGTCGGAACAGTTCGTGCCGGGCGCAATGCCCAAACCGCCAACCTGGGCGGCAAGCGCATCGGAGAGATAATCCCCGTTCAGATTGGGCGTGGCAAGCACACTGTAAAGTTCGGGCTTCATCAGGGCTTGCTGAAACATGTTATCGGCAATGCGGTCCTTGATTACAAGCTTGCGGTTGTCCGGGCCTTCCTCGGCCTCGGTAACGGTTTTTCCGCCAAACTCGGCGGCAGCCAGCTCATAGCCCCATCTGGAAAACGCCCCCTCGGTAAATTTCATGATGTTGCCCTTGTGCACCAGAGTGACGCTGGGCTTACCCTGGGCGAGCGCGTATTGGATAGCCTTGCGCACCAGCCGCTTGGAGCCGAACTCGGTCATGGGCTTTATGCCTATTCCCGCAGACAGGTCCACATTCGCGCCAAGCTCGTCGCGCAAAAAAGAAATCAGGCGCCTGGCTTCAGGGCTGCCGGATTCATATTCTATTCCGGCGTACACGTCTTCAGTGTTTTCACGGAAAACAGTCATGTTCACTTTTTCCGGATTGCGCACGGGCGAAACAATGCCGGGGTAATAGCGGATGGGGCGGATGCATGCGTAAAGGTCAAGAATCTGGCGAAGAGCCACGTTAAGGCTGCGGAAACCTCCGCCCACCGGGGTGGTCAGGGGGCCTTTTATCGCCACTTCCGCTTCCCGCAAAGTGTCTATGGTGCTTTGGGGCAAATATTCTCCGGTTTCCTTAAGAGCCTTTTCACCAGCCAGAATTTCCCGCCATTCAATTTTAACGCTGCCGCTGCTCGCCTTTTCAACCGCAGCATCCAGCACCGGGCGGGCGGCCGCCCATATTTCCGGCCCTATTCCGTCCCCTTCAATATAATATACTACACGGTTCATAGCTTTCCCTTATGAATAATTTTTTAAGAGCTGACGCTTCAGGCCGGTAGAATACTGACTTTCAAACCCTCTAGCAAGCAGATTGTTCCCTGCTCCAAAGATCATCCCTTGCATCTTCCCCTGAAAAATGTTTTGGTTTGTATGCTTGACTAAAGAGCCCAGAAAGGATAAAGGATGGGGAGATATTAAAATTCATTCCTAACAAGGGAGATCCGATATGTGTAAAGATTGTGATTGCGAGTTCGCGCAAATTGGTCAAAAGGTGAAGAAATTCAAAATTGAAGCCTACGATCCCTCCAACTACGGTTTCACCGAGATAGACTTCAAAAAACTGCAAACAGACGGCCAGTGGCTGGTTCTTTTCTTCTACCCCGCAGACTTCACGTTCGTCTGCCCGACCGAACTTGCCGATCTGGCTGAGATTGACGATTTTTTGCGGAAAATGAACATCACCCTGGTATCAATGTCCACCGACACAAAATTCGCCCACATGGCCTGGCGCAACAGCGAAAAATTGCTGGAAAAAGTTTCTTATCTCATGGGCGCCGACCCGACCGGGGAAGTGGCCAGGTATTTCGGCGTGTACGACTATGAGTCTGGAACCGCTTTCCGCGGCACTTTCATCATTGATCCGGACGGGCTGCTGGTGGGCCAGGAAATAAACTTCAACAATGTGGGCCGCAACTCCGAAGAGCTTCTGCGCAAATTGAGGGCCTTCACCTATGTGCGCCAGAATCCGGCCGAAGTGTGCCCGGCCCGCTGGAAGCCGAACGACAAGACCCTGACTCCCTCCGAGAAAATTGTGGGGAATGTGTACGACGTTCTCAAATAAGCGCCAAACCCGCTTTAAACAGCTCATTTAACTCAGAGGCGGAGCGCTTGCCGCGCTCCGCCTCTGCTCTTTTCAAGAAACCGCTCCGCTTCCGGCAAACCAAATTTCACAGCCCAAAAAACATCTCTTCAAGCAGCGGAGGAAGCCGAATTAAAGCCTGGCTGCATAAAAACTTAATTTACATACTCCGCGCTCTTGAACTTGAGCCTCACCCCCTCGCCTTCCAGGGTAAGGAACCCGTTTTCAAGCTTTAGCCTGGCCCCGGCCATCATCATGTTGCCAAAGGCGAACTCAAGCTCGTTGAGCTCCTGATCGAAACAGAGCATCTTGGTGGAAGCAAGCCGGGGGGCGGACAGGATGCCGCCGGTCATTTCCGCCTGCCCTGTGTACGCGTTGCAAACAGCCCCGGAAATTTGGAACCCCTCATTAAACTGTATGTTCGGAATTTTTTCACCGCCAAACGGCTTGCCGTTCACTTCCGCAAGCGTGAAATTGTGATACAAAAGATCATTCTGCCCCACCGGCTTGCTGCCCAGGCAGCCAGACAGCAGAACAATTGCGGACAAAACCCCGGGAACAAGCCACCCGTGTGCAATTTTCATTTTTTAACCTCATTTTGTTTTGGCGGAAAAGCCCCGCTACTCAAAGAACGCTTCCAGCCCGTCAAAAAACGGCAGCCGCTTGTCCTTTTCCGAAACAATCGGCTGTCCGCCATTTTCTTCTGCAACAATTTCCAGCGGCCAGTCTATTTTAAGCGAAGGATCGTTCCAGGCAATCCCTCTTTCGTGCTCCGGGGAATAGTATTCGTTCACCATGTAATTGAACTCCGTTTCGGGCACAAGGGTAAGATAGGCATGGGCAAACCCCTTCGGCACAAACAGACGCCGGAAGTTGCCGGCGGACAGATGCACACTGTAATGCCGGCCAAAAGTGGGGGAGTTTCTGCGCAAGTCCACAACCACATCCAGCGCTTCGCCCCTGGTCACCCAGACAAGCTTGGCCTGAGCCATGGGCGGCGCCTGAAAATGCAGCCCTCTCAGCACCCCTTTGCAGGCGGAATAACTCTGATTGGCCTGAACGCACTTAAAATCCACACCCAGGCCGGAAAAGACCTCTTCCCTGAAAGTTTCAAGAAAAAATCCGCGCTCGTCCCGGTGCACCAGCGGTTCAAGAATCAAAAGCCCGGGGAAGTCCAATTCCACTATTTTCATTAAATTTGCTCCCGCTTTTTTTACCAGAATTTCTGCCAGTGTACAATGCAAGCTTCGTGCCCGCAGGATTTAAGGCCAACCACCATATGGACTTTTAATATGGATGCGGGTATTTTGTAAAAAATTTCCCGGACCACCCGCTTGCCGCATCAAACCACATTTCCCGGAGGTGACATGGATTCTTACAGCGAGCTTGAACGCTCCCATGCCTTGCTGCTGGACACGCTGAATTCCCTTCCCGCCCTAATCACCACTTTCAACCGGGAACGCAGGATGGAATACAGCAATTGGAAGGAATTTCCTTCCAAAGCAGAGCTTGCCAGACTGCCTGAGGAAAGGCGGATTTGCGCCGCATGTTACCTGAAAGGTACAAAACGCTGTTCATCCTGCA
>CAZDJL010000040.1:0-2102 GCA_964505745.1 uncultured Desulfovibrionaceae bacterium
AATGCCTGTGATTAATGCTCGTTTTTTCATGTTTACCCCTCTCACGACAACCCTATTGCAAGCTTTGTGCCCAAGTTCGGCAAAATTTATATTGCCGTCCCGCGCAGATGGCAGTATTTCAAAGTCATATGAAAATGCGAACCATAATATATCTGACGCTGGAGCCTCTTTCCCCTAAAGAAATCAAGTCCTTCGGGCTGGAACTGTTCCGCAGGCGGGGGATTGCTGTTCTGGCGTGGAACATCAAGGAAGGAAGGGCGTCAGAGCGGCAGAGCATAAATATTAGTGAAGTTCTCCATTTGGTGCCGGAGGCGCAATCCCCGGATTCCGGCCTGATCAATCTACTGCCCAGGAATCAAAAAACATTGCCGCTTTTTAATAAGCTGAATAAATCTCCGGCAAAAACCATTGAAGTGCGCACCAACGCGGTTCCCGCCGGGCCGGGGCAGTTGGCGGCCAGGCTGCGCAAGCTGAGTCCGGGGCGGGTGGTGGATTTTATCGTGCGCAATCCAAAAATTTGGCAGAAGCTTGCCGGAATTCCGGGGCGGATCATCTATGGCGGCGCGGTGATGCGGCCCGCGCCCGGTGAATGCGGGCGGGCCATCTCCGCCCACGCCCTTGATTATGACGTGTGGCTTGAGTTTCTTGCGGGGCGGGGCATGAGCCCGGCAGACGCGCGAAGCGCGGATTTTCCGGCAGCTAAGCCCAAACACATTGTTTTTCTCGACCAGAATTTGCCGTTTCATGGAGACTTCGCAATTCAGAAACGCCGGGTTCCGGCTACGGAGGAAAGGTACTTTCCCGCTTTGCGCCGGTTTTTTGACCGCCTGGAGCAGAATACGGGCCTGCCGGTGGTCATCGCGGCTCACCCCCGCGCCAGATATTCGCAGGCCGGATACTCCGGCCCGGATTATTTCGGCGGGCGCAGGCTGATTTCCGGGCAGACCCTGCCGCTCATATTTGATTCCGCCCTGGTGCTTACCCATTATTCCACCGCCGTGAATTTAGCGGTGATGGCCCAAAAGCCCCTGCTGCTGCTCTCCAGCGACGAGATCGAGCGCTCGGAAGGGCATATAATCCGCTCCATGGGCGCGCATCTCGGAGCGCCCATAGTCAACATTGACCGCCCGGATGAATTTTCCCCGGCCGGATTGCCCCAGGCGAACCAGGAGGCGTACGCCCGTTATTTCCACAACTACATAAAGGAAGAGGGCAGCCCGGAAAAACCGTTCTGGCAGATATTGCTTGATGATTTGCAAAATCGGGCTTAAGCAGAGGAATGGCAAATTTCAGGAAAAATGATTCCGGGCGGGCCGGGCCCGATCAAAATGCGGGTTCAGGCCGGAATCAGTCTTCGGGAACCGGGCCGGAGGGCGCTCCTCCTTTTCGGGAAGAATCCGCGGCAAAGCTTCCCGGGGTTCAGCATTCGCTTGCCCGCCGCTATTCATTCAAACTGATCGCCAACATTGCGGGCGTTCCCCTGTTTCTGCTGATGGAGGCGATTTTGCCGCGCGCGCTCGGCCCGGCCGGGTACGGCGCGTTTTCCTACGCCACCGGAATGTTCCAGTATCTGACCAGTTTTCTCGATTTCGGCACATCCACCTGCCTGTTCACCGCCCTTTCCAAGCGTCAGCAGGAATGGCCCCTGCTCGCTTTTTTCGTGCGCATTGCCGGCCTGCTTTTTGTGCTTTGCCTGCTCATGGCCGGGCTTTGCATGATACCGGAGCTTGGCCTGCGGATTATGCCCGGAGTGCCCGCCTGGATAATGGCGCCCGCTGCCCTTTGGGCCTTTGCCACATGGGGGGTGCGGGTTTTGCGGGGGGTGAACGATGCCCTGGGGCAGACGGTGAAAAGCGAGAAAATCCGCACCGTGGCGGGGGTTCTGGCTTGTGCGGCCCTGCTGGTTCTGCATTTGGGCGGAGTGCTCAGCATGCCGGTGCTGTTCATCCATCAGCTGGTTTATCTTTTCGGCATGATGCTGGCATTCAAGATTATTGTGCTGGAGGCCTTTCGTCCCGGCAGGGAAAGCGGAAGGGGAAGGGGGTTGGCGCGGCGTCCCTCGCTGAAGCTTTCTTTGGAACAGAAACGGGCGTATGCTGGCG
>CAZDJL010000040.1:2112-7619 GCA_964505745.1 uncultured Desulfovibrionaceae bacterium
CAAATATTCTTTCCCTTTGTTTTTGCAGCTGGTTGTGGTCACCTTGGCCCTGATGGCCGACCGCTGGCTGCTTCAAGTGTTTGAAGGCAATGTGGAGCAGGGTTATTTTTCCATTTCCCAGAAGGTTGGGATGGGCTGTTTTCTTTTCATTTCCGCCATGACCCCGCTGCTTACCCGCGAGTTGGCCGTGGCCCACGGAAAGAACGACCACGCCGAAATGGGGCGGCTGTTCACCCGCTTCGCCCCCATGCTTTATGCTGTTGCCGTTTATTTTTCGGCTTTTGCCTGCCTTGAGGCGCAGGCCGTGGTGAACATCTTCGGGGGCAGCCAGTTTGCCGCAGCGGTGCTGACCGTGCAGATAATGGCCCTTTACCCCATACACCAGGGCTACGGGCAGCTGGCGCAGGCCGTGTATTACGCTTCTTCCAGAACCGGGGCTTTGAGCAGAATAAGCATAGTAAGCAGTGCCGTGGGTCTGCTTATCTCCCTTTACTTGCTGATGCCGGAAAAATACGGAGGGCAGGCGCTCGGTTCGGTGGGTCTGGCTTTTAAAATGGTCGGCCTTCAGGTTCTGGTTTGCAATTTTATGCTGTTCATGTGCTCCCGCTTTATCCCAATCCGGCTTGGCAGGCTGATTTCGCATCAGTTTTTTTGCCTCGCGGCTTTCCTTGGTCTGGCTTGGGCCAGCGGGCAGCTTGCTTATTTTTGGCCCGGCTATTTCGGTAGTTCTCCTTTTGGCCTGGAAGGGCTGGTTGGAGAGGTTCTCGGCCTGTGCCTGCGCGGGGCGGCATACACCGCCGGGGCGGGAGCATTGTGCCTGGTCTGCCCCTGGCTGATGGGAACGGGCCGCTCCGAGCTGAAAGCCCTTTGGCTGCGGGCGAAAGGCGCGGATAAAAAGTAAAACTCCCCTTGTAATGCTTGAATATTGCGAGTATTATTCAGAACGGATCAGCCGTATGGCCCGGGCTGGAATCTTCCACGCCTGAAGCGCCTTGCAGGGCTTTTTGCTGAAGCCTTTGCCGCGAAATACGCATAAGGGCATGGCCTTCCGTCAAGCGGCTGTTTGAAGCGTTAATTCCTCTGAAAAAGGTGACGTATGCTCAAGGTGCAACATATTCGTAAAAAAATGAAGAACGGGCAGCCGAGTGTGGGCACCTGGATGCAGCTTGCCAGCACAGATGCCGCAGAAATTATTGCAGGGTGCGGGTATGACTGGGTGGCTGTGGACATGGAGCATGGAGGCTTTTCGCGTTTGCATCTGGCCGACTTGTTCCGGGCCATAGAAATCGGGGGAGCCCTTCCTTTTGCAAGAGTTGCGGAAACCGCCATGATGCCCGTGCGTTCGGCCCTTGACGCCGGAGCCCGCGGAATTATTCTTCCAATGATTGAAAGCGCGGCGCAGCTTGAAGACGCAATCCGGCACATCTATTACCCGCCAGACGGCATAAGGGGCAACAAACGGGGCGGATCGCGCGGCGTTGGCTTCTGCAGGGCCAATCTGTTTGGGGAGATGTTTGACGAATATCTTAACGGAGAATCGCGCGAAACCCTTGTCGTGGCTCAAATCGAACATATCCGCGGAGTGGCCGCGCTTAATGAAATTTTGGCTGTGCCCGGTCTGGATGCGATAATGGTCGGACCATACGACCTCTCCGGCTCGATGGGCATGCCCGGCGATTTCGGCAACCCGGAATTTGAGAAGGTGATGGCGGAGATAGCCAACACCGCCAGGGAATTTAAAGTCGCCATGGGCGCCCATGTGGTGGAGCCGGACCCGGCGCAGCTTAAGGCGCGCATCGGCCAGGGCTATCTGTTCGTGGCCTATGGCATTGATGCGGTATTCATGCAACGGATGGCAAAACTTCCGGATATCTCCTGAGTATCAAGGTGGAACATATGAAGGTTACCGTATTTGGCGGAGCAGGTTTTCTTGGCTCTCATGTTTGCGACAAGCTGACCAAGGCCGGGCATTTGGTCACCATTTTTGACATTCATGACTCGCCCTGGAAACAGGACGGCCAGAAAATGGTGGCAGGAAATGTGCTTGACCGCGAAAGCGTTGACCAGGCCATTAAAGGCGCGGACGTGGTTTACAACTTTGCGGGCATTGCCGACATAGGCGAGGCGAATATGGACATAGTGCGCACCACGCAATTGAACGTGCTGGGTAATTCGCATATTCTCGACGCCTGTGTGCGCAACAAAGTCAAACGTTTTGTGTTTGCGTCCACCCTTTATGTGTACAGCAAGGATGGCGGTTTTTACCGTTGCTCCAAGCAGGCCTGCGAATTGTTTATCGAACACTGCCAGGCCACCTACGGCCTGGATTATACTATTTTGCGCTATGGGTCGCTTTATGGCCCCAGGTCGGATTCGCGCAATGCGATTTACCGTTTTGTGCGGGAGGCGCTGGAAGAGCGGAAAATTAAATATTTCGGCCACCCCACGGCCTTGCGCGAATATGTGCATGTGGAAGATGCCGCCCAGTCCAGCCTGGATATCCTCGACCCGGAATTCATCAACCAGAACGTGATTATCAGCGGAAACCAGCCGATGCAGGTGGGCGATTTGCTGCGCATGCTTGCCGAGATGCTTGGCGGGGGAATTGAATTTGAATTCCTGCCCAAGGATCAGACCGGGCACTATGAAATAACCCCGTATTCGTTCAGCCCCAAAATAGGCAAAAAGCTTGTGCCCCGCATGAATATAGATTTGGGGCAGGGAATTTTGAAGGTGGCCGAGGAAATTCACCAAGAACTCAACCCCGGCCTCTCCAGCGTTCAGGGTTTGCTGCTGAGAGAGGAATAGGCGGAAAACACGCGAGTAAAGAGGAAAATTATGAATATAGTTGCAATCATCCCTGCCAGGATGGGTTCTTCCCGTTACCCGGGCAAGCCTCTGGCCGACATTCTGGGCATGCCCATGTTGGGGCATGTGGCCTTGCGCACGGCAATGAGCAGCCGTTTGTCCGCCACCTACATTGCCACCTGCGACCAGGAAATTATGGATTTCGCTAAAAGCATAGGAATTCCGGCGATTATGACTGCCGACACGCACAACCGCTGCACCGACCGCACAGCCGAAGCAGTGCTTAAAATTGAGCGGGAATCCGGAAAAAAAGTGGATATCGTGGTGATGGTGCAAGGAGACGAGCCCATGACCACCCCGGAGATGATTGACGCGGCTGTTGAGCCCATGCTTAACGACTCTTCGGTGAATGTGGTCAACCTTATGGCCGATATCCCCAGTCTTGAGGATTTTGAGAATCCGAACGAGGTCAAAGTGGTGGTGAACCTCAAAAATGAGGCTCTTTATTTTTCACGCGAGCCGGTTCCCTCCCGCAAGAAGGGGGTGGACAAGGTTCCCATGAAAAAGCAGGTATGCATCATTCCTTTCCGCCGCGACTATCTCATGCATTATAACGACCTTCCCGAAACGCCGCTGGAAATTATTGAGTCTGTAGATATGATGCGGATTCTTGAGCACGGGGACAAGGTGCACATGGTGCAGACCGATGCCAGGACCCTGAGCGTGGACACGCCTGAAGACAGAGTAGCCGTTGAAAACCAGATGCGCGGCGACCCCCTGTTGAAACTGTATATGAAATAATTTTGCAGAGGGAGGGTTCATCTCCTTCCCTCTGCCTCCCAACCCACTGAAAGCTCGCGCGCCGGGCCGGGGAGGAAAGCTTTGAAGACGGGAACCAGGATATTGTTGCATTTGCGGGAACTTTACCGCTCCCTGTTCAGCTGGATTCCTGCCGCCCCCGGAACTTTGCTGCGCTGGCTTGCCTTCAAGCCCCTGTTCAAAGAAAGTTCGTCCTTCCGGCTGGGGGTCGGGGTGTTTATCCTCGGCTTCGGCAATATCAGCCTGGGGCGGGACGTATCTTTGAACCGCTATTCCTCCCTTACTTCCGACCGGGGTAAAATAACCTTGGGCAACCGGGTCTATCTGGGCGATTTTTCCATTATTTCCGGAGACGATGGAGAGGTGACCATAGGCAACGACGTGCTGATCGGGCCGAACTGCCTGATTCAGGCCGCCAACCATCGTTTCGACCGGATGGATGTTCCGATTATGGATCAGGGGCATGTGCCGGGCAGCGTGGTGATTGGAAATGACGTGTGGATTGGCGGGGGCGTGGTTGTCTGCCCCGGCGCGCATATAGGCGATGGGGCGGTTGTAGGGGCCGGAGCCGTGGTTGCCGGAAACATACCTCCTCGCGCGGTGGCTGTGGGGGTTCCCGCAAAAGTGGTGAAGTTCAGGGGAGAATCATGAAAATAGCGATTACCACATCCAGTTTTGGAAAATTTTCCGCCGAACCGTTGAACCTGCTCAAGGAAAAAGGCCTGGAGCTGGTTTTCAACGGTTATGGGCGGACTCTCAAGCCGGAGGAAGTTTCGGAACAGCTTTCCGGCTGTGCGGGAGTGATTGCGGGAACGGAGCGCTACGGGGCTGGCCTGCTGGAGTCTTTGCCCTGCCTGAAGGTGATTTCCCGGTGCGGCGTGGGCATGGACGGCATAGACTTTGAGGCGGCCGGAAAGCTTGGCATAGTGGTGCGAAACACCCCTTGCGCACCTACTCAGGCGGTTGCGGAATTGGTGGTGGGAATGGCCTTTGACCTGGCGCGCGGAATTTCCCGGCAGGACCGTGACATTCGGGCCGGCCAGTGGCAAAAGTATATGGGCCGCCTGGTGTCGGCCATGAAGATAGGCATAATCGGCATGGGGCGCATAGGCCGGGCGGTGGAGGAGAAGTTCTCCGCTCTCGGGGCTGTGTGCGCTTATAGCGACCCTTATGTGAAGAACGGGCCCTGCGCCCGGGTGGAGCTTGACGAACTGCTGGGCTGGGCCGACCTGATAAGCGTTCATGTGCCCGGCAACCCGAATGGAAGGCCTGTGCTTGATGCCTCAAAACTGGCTCTGCTAAGGCAGGGAGCCTGTCTGATCAACTGCTCCAGAGGGGGCGTGGTTGACGAAAGCGCCCTTTATTCGGCCCTTGAAAGCGGACATTTGTCTGGCGCGGCGCTGGATGTGTTTGCGGATGAGCCGTACAAAGGGCCGCTGGCGGGGCTTGAAAATGTTGTTTTGACCCCGCATGTGGGGTCGTACGCCAGAGAGTCCAGAATCGAAATGGAAATTGAATCCGCTGAAAACCTGATTGCGGAACTGGGAATTTAAAAGCAAAGCTTGCGATAAGTTTACGATATTTCGGCAAGCGGCCCCCGCTTTTCTTTTGCAGGTTGGCTGCGAACCTGCTATGCTGGTGGCGGGACGGACAGATTTCAGGTTTAAAGGAGTTGTCAGCAGGAGGGGTAATGTTTTTTTCCGCTATAGTCTTTGACTTTGATGGAATCATTGTGGAAAGCACCGAGGTGAAGTCCGCCGCTTTTTACGAAGTGGCCTTGGAGTGGGGAAAGGACGCGGCGCTTAGAATGGCGGAATATCATGCCAAAAATTTTGGGGTGAATTTATTGTTGGTTTTGCCTTGCTATTCATAGGGTTAGA
>CAZDJL010000041.1:0-7484 GCA_964505745.1 uncultured Desulfovibrionaceae bacterium
TCTTTCTGCTGCACGAACCCGTGTCCGCGCAGCACATCCTCGGCATCATACTGCTCTTCTCATCCACCGTGCTGCTTGCCTTGAAAACGAAATAAGCAAACAAGCAAAGGAGTGTGCCCATGAGTGTAAAAATGCTTGAAATTAACTGGCAGGACTTCAAGAAAAAGATTGAGAACAACGCTCTCGTCATTTTGCCCGTGGGCTCCACCGAAGCGCATGGCCTGCACCTGCCGCTTGGGGTAGATGTAATTACTTCCACCGGATTTGCCGAACTTCTGGCAAAAGAAACGGGCGGGCTGGTCGCTCCTCCCATTGTGTACGGCTACAAGGGAGAAACCGGAGGCGGCCCCATTTATGCGGGCACGCTTGAGCTTAACGCCAAAACCCTGATCGATCTGGTGCGGGATGTGCTGGAAGAACTGATAGCCGATGGCGTGAAAAACATTTTCATCATGAACGGGCATTATGAGAACGAAATGTTCCTGCTTGAAGCCATGGATCTGGTAACCAGAAGACACCCCGGGGTGAAAATTGTGGAAAGCGCGTGGTGGGACCAGTTTCCTGACGATTTGATCGAAAAGGTGTTCGACGAGGTTCCCTTCCCGGGCTGGGCGGTGGAGCATGCGGCCATAGCCGAAACCTGCCTGACCATGGCGTTCAGGCCAGACCTTGTGCATATGGAGAAATTTGTGGAGGAAGAGCAGATTCGTGTGCTCAACTATCATGTTTCCCCAATTAAACGGGAGATTTATCCCGCCCTGGGGGCTCCATCCACCTCCCGCAGTTCCAGCCCCGAAAAAGGCAAGCTGATTGTGGACACCGTGATGAAAGGCTTCCTTAAGATCATCAGGGAAGAGTTCGGCGCATAAACCACGGCAAGCCTTTTCCGCTATCAATCAAAACCACCCGCATAACAACGCCGGTGGTTTTTTGGTTCATAACGCTGCAGGCAAGGCGAGATCCCGGGCGAAACGGCTGCTGTGCGAAGCCCAGGCCCCGGCTTTGCCCCGCGCTCCTGGCAAAAACTATTTTCTCCTTGCTAACAGGCTGTTTAAAAGATATCTTCTCGCATAAATTTAATGCTTTATCCGGAGTAATTGAACCTTTTATGGACACCCACCCAAAAACCCAGCAAACCCAAACCCCACAACAAAAATTTTCTTTGCTGGACGACCTTCAGGATCTGGACCGCAAGCTGGTCAAGCTAATCGCCCGCCGCACCGAAATTTTGGACAAACTGGCGCAAAACCGCCGCAAATCCCCCAAAGCAGCCCTCCGCTTCGCCGGAGAGGAAAAAGAACTGCGCAAGAACTGGGAGCAGGCCGCCAGCAAGCTAAGCCGTGACGAACGCTTTTTGCGGGACGCATTTTCCCTGCTTCAAGAGCTTACCTTGCTGCCCGAACATGTTGAGGAAAGAGGCGACAACCTGTTCAATCTGGCCCCATCCAGAAAACCCGTGGCCTTTGAACTGCCCGCCATCTCGTCTGCTCGCGAATCGTGCCTTTGGGCCGTTCTGGCAGCAGAAGCAGGGGCCGACATCAGGCTTGAAAACCAGTCTCTCCCCGACAATCTGGTTGCGCTGATCAAAGCCCTCAATCAGGCGGGGGCGCACCTTTCATGGGAACAAAACGGCATAATCGTCAATCATAAGGGAAACGAGCTGGAGTGGAAGGATAAAACCATTTTCTCGGGCGACAGCGTTTTCAATTTTTATCTGCTTTCCGCCCTTGCCCTTAAACACCCCGGCGTGGTCAAATTCACCGGAGACTCCACCCTCAAGCTGTGCGATCTTTCCGCCTGGCGCAACACTCTGCCTATTTTCGGCGCAAGGCTCGCCCATGTAATACCCAAAACAAAGGGCCTGCCCGCCCATCAGGAATGTTCCGGCCTTCTTCCGGAAACGGCTACGCTGCCGGAAGACCTGCCCCAGGAGGCAATTCTCGCCCTGATGATTGCAGCCCCTTTCTGGCCCGGAAAAACCGTTTTCACCAATACCGGCACAGCGGCTTTCGCCTTGGCGAAAAAAGAGGCGCTGCCCCTGCTTGCCGCCTGCGGCGTGCAAATTGACGACAAGGAAAGCGGCCTTTCCATCACTCCGGGAACGGGGAATGTTCCGCAGAAGCCGGAGCTTTCCAGCTGCCTCGCTTCAGCCGCCATTTTGCTTGCCCTTCCAGCTTTTGCGGGTGGAGAAGCCAAAACAAAAGGCGCATGGCCCGGGCACGATTCTGACGCGGACGCCGTTTTAAGGCTGCTGGAGTGGGCCGGGCTGCACATTGAAATAAAAACGGGCCTGGTAACAAGCAAACGGAATGAAAAACTTGCCCCTCCCAAGTCGCCTTTGAAGCTGAACGATCTGCCCGGCTGGGCGGAGCCTCTGGCGCTGGTGCTTGCGGCGAATCATGCGTTCCACAAGAACAAGACGGAAATTGAAACGGAAGGGCTTGATCTGGTCCTGGCCCAGGAATTTTTACAATTGCTTGGCATGGAACTTGATGAAACAGAAGGAACCGCGCTGGAAATAAGAAGCTCGGCCGGAGGGCACGAGCCGGGCGGCCAGGTCATCTGGACTGCGCCCGCCCCCGCCTGGGGCGTGGCCTTCGCCCTTGGCGCATATTTAAGGCCCAATATAGCCCTGACCAACCCGGCATTGGTGAGCGGGGTAATGCCGTTTTTCTGGCCCATTTACAACAGCCTGCCCTCACCCTCCATGCAAAGAACCAAAACAGAGGAAGCCGCCGCCCCCAAGCCCAGGCGCAAGGTGATCGCCAAAGGCGTGCAATCCGACCTGGCGAACTTGCGGGCCGACTATGAGCCGGAATCTTATGAATAACAACTTGCAGCACAATACAAAAATAGCAGAAATGGGGATACCGGAGCTGGAATCCGAAATTGCCCGCATTGAGGAAGAAGAACGGGACTGCCTGGACAGGCTGAACCAGACTTTAGCCAAAGAAGACCCGGCCGCCGGAATATTTTTCGCGCAGGAAATTCATGCCATGAAACAGGACAAGCTGCGCCTGCATGTGGAAAAGGAATTTTGCCGCAAACGCATCTGCCGCTTGAAATTTGAAGGGGAATCTGAATGGAGCTGAAAAACAGGAAAGTGCTGATTACCGGAGCAGACGGCTTTATTGGAAGCCATCTGGTAGAGCGTCTTCTGGCCGAAGGCTGTCAGGTAAAGGCCTTTGTGCAGTATAATTCGTTCAACTCCTGGGGCTGGCTTGACGGTTTCGACAAGGCCGTTCTTGAAAACATCGAAATTTTCGCAGGCGACGTGCGCGACGCATATGGCGTGAAAACCGCGTGCAAAGGAGCCGACGCCATATTCCACCTGGCCGCGCTGATCGCCATTCCGTTCAGCTACCATTCTCCCGCAAGCTACGTGGAAACCAACATCAACGGAACACTGAACATCTTGCAGGCCGCGCGCGATCTGGGAGACATCCGCACCTTTGTCACCTCCACCTCCGAAGTATACGGCACCGCGCAGTATGTGCCCATTGACGAGGCCCACCCCAGGCAGGGGCAGTCGCCTTATTCCGCCACTAAAATAGGGGCCGACCATCTGGCCGAAAGCTTCTGGCGCAGTTTCGGGCTGCCGGTCACAATCGTGCGCCCGTTCAACACCTATGGGCCCAGGCAATCCGCCCGCGCGGTAATTCCCACCATAATCACCCAGTTGCTTTCGGGTTACGAAGAAATTCGCATGGGCAAGCTGAGCCCCACCAGAGACTTCAATTATGTGGAAGATACCTGCGCCGGGTTCGCGGCAATAGCCAAATCGGATAAAACCGTTGGCCAGGAAATAAATATCGCCACCCAGAACGAAATTTCCATAGGAGAGCTGGCTGAAGAGCTGGTGCGCCAAATCAACCCGAACGCGCGCATCGTTTCAGACGAGCCGGAGCGCATGCGCCCGGCCAACAGTGAAGTGGAACGCCTTTTGGGCAGCAATGCCCGCATAGGGGCTTTAACCGGCTGGAGCCCTTCGCACAATCTGGCCCAGGGGCTTGCCAAAACCATCGCATGGTTCAAAAACCCCGCCAACCTCGCCCAGTATAAGAGCGACATCTACAACATATAGATATAGGACGCTTGCCGTGAATTACGCCCAATTTCCCGAAATAGTAGAATTTATAAAAGGCCTTTACCCCGGAGAAGAACCGGTGCCTCTGCACGCCCCCCGCTTTTTCGGGAATGAGAAAAAATATCTTGCCGACTGTATTGATACCACTTTCGTGTCATACGTCGGCGCTTATGTCACCCGCTTCGAGGAAATGACCTCCGCCTACACCGGCGTCAAAAAAGCGGTGGCGATGGTGAACGGAACTGCGGCCCTGCTCATGGGGCTGATGGCCCTGGGTGTTGAGGAAGACGACGAGATAATCACCCAGCCCCTCACCTTTGTGGCCACCTGCAACGCCATCCGCCACGCCCGCGCATGGCCCCTGTTTGTGGATGTGGAAAAAGAGGCGCTTGGGCTTTGCCCCAAGGCGCTGGCCGCTTTCCTGCATTCGAACGCCAGAAGGGACTCTGCCGGAGCGCTCCGCAACAAGCTGACCGGCCGCAGAATTGGGGCCTGCCTGCCCATGCACACCTTTGGGCAGCTTTCCTTTATTGATGAAATCGCCGCCCTTTGCGACGAGTTCGGCATCCCTCTTCTGGAGGATTCGGCGGAAGCTTTGGGCAGCTTTGTGAACGGGCGGCATGCCGGAAGCATAGGAAAAGCAGGAATTTTAAGCTATAATGGCAACAAGCCGGTAACTTGCGGCGGGGGCGGAATGCTGATTACCAACGATGAAGAAGTGGCCGCCAAGGCCCGGCACCTTTCCACCACCGCTAAAAAGGCCCACCCATACCTCTTTAACCACGACGAAGTGGGCTTCAACCTGCGCCTGCCCAACCTGAATGCCGCCGTGGGCTGCGCCCAGATGGAAAGCTTCCCGGTGGTGCGCGAGAACAAACGCGAGCTCGCCCAGATTTATTCCGCCTATTTTTCCGGGCTTGGAATCGACACTATTGCCGAGAGGCCCGGCACCGAGGCCAACTACTGGCTTAACGGCATTTTCGCAGAATCCCGTGAAAACAGGGACGCGTTTTTACAATACGCCGCCGAACATAAAATTCAGGCCCGCCCCGCCTGGACCCTGATGCCGGACCTGCCCATGTACAAAGACTGCGCAAGCGGCCCCATTCCCAACGCACGCTGGCTGGAAGAAAGAATTGTTTGCCTGCCCAGCAGCTTCCGCTTCGGCAGCTGAACAACCCCGGCATGATCGGCATTTCCAGGCTTTACATGGGGCAGGCGGAGCCGTCGGACAGGCTGCGCTATAAAAAGAACGACCGCAAGCCCATAGTGGTCTGGAACATCACCCGCAAGTGCAACCTCCGGTGTTTGCACTGCTATGCCGACGCCGACGCTTCCGCCGCCAGGGAAGAGGCGGGCGCGGATGAAGCGAAGCAGCTTATCGACGAGCTTGCGGAATTCGGAATTCCTGTGCTTCTTTTTTCCGGGGGTGAGCCCCTTACCCGCCCGGATTTGCCCGAGCTGGCCGCATATGCAAGCAAGGCAGGGCTGCGGACGGTTGTTTCCACCAATGGAACCCTGATTACCCCGGAAGTGGCGCAAGCCCTGAAAAACGCCGGAGTGAGCTATGTGGGCGTGTCTATTGACGGAACGGAAGAAACGCACAACCTGCTGCGCGGGCATCCCAAGGCCCATGCGCAGGCGCTTGACGGCCTGGGCCACGCCCGCCGGGCCGGGCTCAAAGCGGGCCTGCGCATCACCCTTACCCGCTCAAACCAAAACCAGATAAAAGATATCTTCAGAATTTTACGCGAACGGGAAATCGACCGGGTCTGCTTTTACCATCTGGTTTGCGCCGGCAGGGGTAAAAATTTGGGCGAACTGGCTCTTTCACCCGCCGAAACCAGACGCGCGCTGGACACGATCATTGATGAAACCGGAAGGCTGTTTGAGTCTGGATGTAAAAAAGAAGTGCTGACAGTGGACAACCACGCTGACGGGCCCTATCTTTGGATGAGGCTTTGCAGGGAAAACCCGGAAAGGGCGAAGGAAGCCTGGAACCTGCTTTCCATTTCCGGGGGCGAGTCCTCAGGCCAGGGAATAGCGGCAATAAACTGGCGGGGAGATGTGCTGCCCGACCAATTCTGGCAAAGCCGTGTTCTGGGCAACGTCCGCGAAAATTCTTTTTCCCGGATATGGGCCGGGCACGGGCATGAAGACGGATCGGCGCTGGAATTTTTAACCAAATTGCGCGATAAAAGAAATTATTTGCAGGGCCGCTGCGCAAGTTGCCGCTTTCTGGGCATATGCGGCGGAAATTTCAGAGCAAGGGCGGAAATGCTGACAGGAAACCCCTGGGCGGCAGACCCCGCATGCTATCTCAGCGACCGGGAAATTGAAGGCGCCCCGCCATATAGTGACTAGCCATGCAAGATCAGCGAAACACCAAACATGTCTTTGGCAAACCGGACAAGCCGATGGAAGTTATTTCTGCGCTTACAAAAACCGAGCGGGAGGACGCAGAGGCGAAAACCCTGAACAAACCGTTTGTTTTGGGCCTCCTGTTTGGTTCGGTGCTGCTGTTTGGTGTGCTGCTGCTCATTTTGTGGGCTTTGCCCTCTTTTGGGGCGGAGCTTTTCACCCCGTTTGCAAAGCATTTCCTGCTGGCCGCAATAGCCGTAATTTTTTTGGCGGCCCTTGTTTTGTGCGGAACAATCGCTTTTGGGCTCACTACCGGCAAACGGCTGCCATTCATGCACCGCTTGCGGGGAATAATGAACTGGGTGCTTTTCCCGCTCATGCGTCTTCTGGGGATCATCCTGCGCATTCCCAAAAGCAAGGTCAGGCTGGCGTTCATCCGCCTGAACAACGATTTGGCCAGGGTTTCAAAAAACCGCTGCAAGCCCGAAGAACTGTTAATCCTCCTGCCTCACTGCATTCAAAAGAGCAGCTGCCCCCACCGGCTTACCCACAACATTCAAAGCTGCACCAGGTGCGGAGCCTGCACGGTTGGGCCCCTGCTCGACCTGGGCGACAAATACGGGGTGGAAGTGATTATCGTGCCCGGCGGAACGGTCGCCCGCCAGATGGTGAAGAACAAACGCCCCAAATGCCTGGTGGCCGTCGCCTGCCACCGCGACCTGACCAGCGGGGTGAGAGACGTGGCCTCGCTGCCGGTATACGGAATAGTAAACCGCCGCCCGCTTGGGCCGTGCATAGACACCAACGTGGATGTGGCCAAGGTTGAAGAAGCAATCCTGATGTTCCTGGAAAAAAAGGCGGCCAAAGCAACTAATGCTTGAACAAGCCGCACTGGACGGCAGGCCGCCGGAAGTCACCTGAAAAAGCTTCCCTGCCCTCAGCGGTGCGGGCAAAAACTCCAACAAATTTATTGCGGCCCCGCAGCATTTCAATGTGAAGGGCAACCCTGGCCTGGAAAAGCCCTTTGCGCCCAGGC
>CAZDJL010000042.1:0-7441 GCA_964505745.1 uncultured Desulfovibrionaceae bacterium
CCTTCGCTGTTCGGGCTCCAGCGCAGTTTCTCCTCGCTGATGGTTCCCATGTCATACAGCGCCCGGCTGCTGCCGTGAATTATCGCTTCCGCATAACGGGAAATTGCGAATTTCATATTCAGGGTGACCCCGCGTCCGAAGCGGTAGTCCTGCGCCTGTTTGAACAGGTTTTGGGCCTCATGGTCGCCTTGTTTGCACTGTTCGGAAAACATGAGGTATTGCCCGGACCATGCCGGGCCGGGGAGAAAGGTTGCCGCAAGCAACAGGGTGAAAGTGACAAGCAGGTTTTTCAGCCGCATAAGTCCGAGAGGTTTAAGATTGATTTTTAAGCTAACATTCCTGCAAAAATATTGGAAGTGGGTATTTTTACTAATTCCTGCGCCAATTTGCGCGTCCGGGCCGGGGGCAAGCCCCCATTCAGAACGTTTTGCCGGAAGCAGGCCTTCATGCTAAAATGCTTCCCTTGCCGGCGGGGAATTTTTGCTGCAACGCCGCCCCCGGCGGCGGGCTGTTTAAGGCGGGCAAAACAAAATGCTTGCAATGGCAATTGGAAAATGGCATTATCCTTTCCCGCTTGGCGCAGGAAGACCTTGCCCAGGCGGTATAACTAAGGAGTTTAAAGCGCTTATGACGTATTCTTCCGTAAAGCCCTTGCGCCACCCTCTGGTTTTAAAAGCCGGGCGCAGGCTGCGAAATACCAGCAGACGCAAACTGTCCCTTCAGGAGCTCCAGCCCGGCGGCGACAGTGGGGTTGCTTTCAGTATTCGCGCGCTCTCCTGCTAGCTTCTTTTCTTTTCACCCAAAAGCAGGCAGGCGGGAGCGCGGTTTTGGACGCTGACGCGCCGGTTTGCTTGACGGGATTACCCAGTCTTCCCATTCAAGCTCTCATATCCAGGTAACGGTCAAAGGCCGGAACCTGTGTATTTGTTTTTTAATGCAGTTTTGCAAGGGTAGATATCGTGGCACCAGAACATATTATCGAGCTTAAAGGAATTTCCAAATATTTCGGCAATACCTGCGCGCTTAAAAATATAGATCTGTCCATTAAAAATGGCGAATTCATAACGCTGCTGGGCCCGTCGGGCTGCGGCAAAACCACAATTTTGCGCCTCATTTCCGGGTTCGAGCAGGCAAGCGGCGGCATTGTTCACATCAACGGGGAAGATGTCACCAATATTCCCCCGGAAAAGCGGCATGTTAACACCGTGTTTCAGAATTACGCGCTTTTTCCGCACATGAATGTGTTCGACAATGTTGCCTTCGGCCTCAAAATGCAGAAAGTTCCCAAGCAGGAAATCAGGGAGCGGGTAATGCAGGTTCTGTCCATTGTGGGGTTGCAGGATCTGGTGGCCCGCCGCCCGGGAGAGCTTTCGGGGGGGCAGCAGCAGCGTGTGGCCATTGCCCGCGCGGTGGTAAACAACCCTCTGGTGCTGCTTTTGGACGAGCCGTTTTCGGCCCTCGATTTCAAGCTGCGCAAGCATATGCAGATGGAAATAAAACATTTGCAGCGCCAGCTCGGCATCACCTTTGTGTTTGTGACTCACGACCAGGAAGAGGCGCTTGCCATGAGCGACAGGGTGGTGGTGATGAACCAGGGCCTGATTGAGCAGATAGGCAGCCCGGTGGAAATTTATGAAGAGCCCAAAAATATGTTTGTGGCCCGGTTTGTGGGGGACATCAATGTGCTGCGCGGGAAAATTGCGCACCCGATAGCCTCTGACCTGCCGGACTCCACCCATGCGTACAGGGCCGAGGTGGGGGGGCAGGAGTTTCGGGTTCACAGCGATCTGGCGTTTGAAAGCGGCGAAAAGGTCAACATTCTGCTTCGCCCCGAAGACTTG
This sequence comes from uncultured Desulfovibrionaceae bacterium, assembly GCA_964505745.1. Lineage (GTDB taxonomy): Bacteria > Desulfobacterota > Desulfovibrionia > Desulfovibrionales > Desulfovibrionaceae > RGIG1962. The sequence continues at coordinate 1,842 of CAZDJL010000042.1, forward strand.
AAGGTTGAGGAAGAGCACCTGCAAAAGCCACCTATTCTCGCGGGCGAAATCATCGAAACCGTGTACAAGGGGGCGACTGTTGATATCTCCATCCGCCTGGATACAGGGCTTGAAATAATGGCTGCGGAGTTTTTCAATGAAGACGATGAGGACATCGACTACACCCCAGGGGAGCGTGTGGCTGTGACCTGGATTAATGGCTGGGAAGTGGTTCTGCACGATGAAGAAACTTAGCTCGCTTACAAGATTTTGCATTGCGGGGGTGGCGATATGGCTGATTGTGTTCGCCCTGCTGCCCAACCTGTTTGTGCTGATTATTTCTTTTCTTGAGCCGGACAAATTGACCTATGTGTTGCCGGACTTCACTTTGGACAATTACAGGCGCCTGGCTTCCCCCTCGTTTCTCGCCATTTTTTTCGATTCTCTCTGGCTTGCCCTTTCCTCCACGCTCATCTGCCTGGCGGTTGGCTACCCGTTTGCCTACATTATGGCCCGTGCGCCGCAGAGGGTGCGCCCCTGGCTGTTGCTGCTGATAATCATCCCTTTCTGGACCAGCTCGCTCATCCGCACCTATTCCTTGATCAATATTCTGCAAAACAATGGTATGCTGAGCAAGCTGCTTGAATTCCTGCATATTACCAGCGGGCCGGTTTCGTTTATGTATAGTGAATTCGCGGTGCTGGTGGGGCTTGCCTACACCATGCTGCCGTTCATGATTTTGCCGATTTACGCCGCGGTGGAAAAGCTTGACACCCGTCTTATAGACGCGGCCAACGATCTTGGGGCGGGCTCTTTGCGCACCTTCTGGCATGTCATTCTGCCGCTTACCGCGCCCGGAATCATGTCGGGCTGCATTCTGGTATTTTTGCCCGCGCTTACCCTGTTTTATGTGCCCGATGTGCTGGGCGGAGGCAAGGGCCTGCTGCTTGGCAACTATATTCAGATGCAGTTCACCAAGCCTGTTCCGGACTGGCCCCTGGGGGCCGCCACCAGCAGCATTCTGACCCTGGTGCTGGCGCTGATGGTGCTGGGATATAAATGGAGCCTTAAAATGAGCTCGCAGCGCAGCGATTTCGACACCGGCTATGAGCCTGCTCCGGTGCGCACCCAAAGCTATCTGGGCACAGGAAGCGCAACCGGGCGGGGCCTGGGCACCCAGCTCACCGCGCGCAAGCGGCGTGTAGCCGGGGAGGGCAAATAATATGGCCATGCGCAAGTCCCGCTACCTTGCATGGGTGTATACCTTTCTCATTTATGTGTTCATGTACCTGCCTATTGTGGTGGTAATCATTTTTTCTTTCAATAAGGGGCGTTTCGCGATCTGGACCGGGTTTGACCTGAAGTGGTACAAGCTGATGCTCGGGAACAAGGAAATCATCAGCGCGGCCGTAAATTCCCTTATTTTGGCCGTAGCCGCCTCCACAATAGCCACCGTGCTCGGCACGGTCATGGCGCTGGCGCTCACCCGGTTCCGTTTTGTGGGGCGTCGCGTTCTGAATGGCGGGGTGTATCTGCTCACCGTGTCGCCCGACATAGTGATGGGCATTTCCCTGCTGATTATCTTTATTCTTGTAAATGTGCCGCTTGGCTTCATTACTTTGCTGATCAGCCATGTGGTGCTTTGCACTCCTTTTGTGGTGGTTACCCTGATGGGGCGCATCCAGAAAATGGATGAAGATCTGGTAAGCGCCGCGCGCGACCTGGGGGCCAGCGAAACCAAGGCGTTTTTGCATGTTATCCTGCCTTTGCTGCTGCCCGCGGTGGCTGCCGGGTGGCTGTTGTCCTTCACGCTTTCCATGGATGACGTGCTGATCAGTTTTTTTGTGCAGGGGGCGGGTTTTGAGATTCTTCCGCTGCGCATCTATTCAATGGTGAAATTGGGTGTGAAGCCGGATATCAACGCCCTTTCCACAATCATGTTCGTCGTCACGGTCATTCTTGTGCTGGCGGCGCAAATTCTGCTAAAAACAAGGAGGCAGTAATGAAGGGACTTTTTAAGTTCATGGTTCTATCTTTTTGCATGCTGGCGGCGTCTGCCGGCATGGCCAGGGCCGAGGAGGAGAAGGTGCTCAACGTTTACGCCTGGTCGGAATATCTTCCCCAGGAGTCCATTAATGCGTTCGAGCAGAAATATGGAATCAAGATCGTATATTCCACTTACGATTCCAATGAGGATATGTACGCCAAACTAAAGCTTCTGGATGGAAAGGGATATGACCTGATAATCCCTTCCACCTATTTTATAGACCAGATGCAAAAAGAAGGCATGCTGGCCAAAATAGACAAGTCCAAGCTGCCCAATTACAAACACATCAAGAAGAACTTGCTGGGCCTGGAATTTGACCCGAATAACGACTATTCCATCCCTTACCTTTGGGGTTCCTCCGGAATTTTGGTGAATAAAAAATATATAGACCCGGCAACCGTGACCAGTTGGGCCGACCTCGCCCGCCCCGAGTTCAAGGGCCGGCTGCTGATGCCGGACGATATGCGCGATTCTTTGGGCATTGCCCTGCTTGCGCTTGGCTATTCCAGCAACAGTGTGAAGGAGGAGGAAATAAAGGCCGCCTATGAATGGCTGGTGGCGCTCAAACCCAATGTGCGGGTTTTTTCCTCAAACAACGCAACCCAGCCCATGGCTGTTGAGGAAACCTATATCGGGTCCATCTGGAACGGGGAAGCCTATCTTGCCTGGGAAGAGAACGACAACCTTGAATTCATCTATCCCAAGGAAGGCGGCATTGTGTGGATAGACAGCTTTGTGATTCCGGTTGGGGCCGAGCACCCTGAAAACGCGCACAAGTTCATTGACTTCATGCTCAATGCTGAAAACGGCGTGCTGGCGGTTGAAGAGTTCAGATATTCCACCGCTAGCGAAGCCGCTCAGGCCGAGCTTCCGGAGGAACTCAGGAAAAGCCATGTTATTTCCCCCACCGAGGAAGACCTGAAAGGCTCGGAAATTACCAAGAACCTGGGTGAACTCACCAAAATTTATGAAAAATATTGGGAAATGTTCCGCACCGGAACAAAGTAAGGAATTCAGCACAGAAACATGAAATTGCCCGGCGAAATTTCGCCGGGCAATTTTTTTGGGCTACAGTTTTTCAAGGGTGAATCAAGCCGGCTTCAGGGCGAGTTCCTTCCCCGCTCCTTGAGGAGGAAGAGTTTCTGGAAATGGCGTTTGTCTAGAACTCTCACTTCTCCAGCACGCCAAGGCCTATGGTCAGGGGAAGGCTGGCCGCGGGGAAATGGCAAGGCGTTATTCTTGTTGACAAACTCCAGTCAAACAAGATACTTATATAATAGAGCGACTTTTCTCAGGGACATGGATGGTCGCTTTGGGTTTCAAGCAATTGAAGCCTGCATTATTTCTCATACCCTTGCATGCGTTTGCAGGGCCTTTCAGGTGGGCTATGGCGAAGCTGTTGGAAAAGAGCACAATAATAACCCGCATTCTGGCAGCCACTTTGCTGCCTGTGTGTGTGGTGTTCGCCTTATCTTCCTTTTCCATTTATAAGGTTGTGAAGGGCAAATCGGAACAATTTGAGATTGAAGCCGCACGCAACTTTGCCGAGCAGCTTTCATCCAGGATTTCCGACCAGTTTTCCCGCATGGACAGAATGGCTCTTTTCACAAAAGCCGGGCTGGAAAGCCTGGATGAAAATGAGGCCGGCGCATTGCGTGCGGCCGGCAACATGCTTAAATCCCTGCTGACAAGCGTTCCGGAAGTTTATAACGCATGGTTTGTTTTTGAGCCGGGCGCTTTTCCGGGCCACCCCGAATATGTGAATAAAAGATTCAAAAAGTCGTATATAATCGGTGAAGGGAATGAAATACGCGAAATCTTCGACCTTTCGGACGAGGTTTTGAACAATCCTGAAAAAAGCCCCTGGTTTACAATTCCGCTTACAACCAACAAGCCGTATATGGGGCAGGCCGCCTACGATTACCAGGTTGGAGAAGGGATGGTGGTGGCAAGCGGCCTCAGCTATCCTTTGGAGCGGAACGGCAAAGTGATTGGTGTTCTGGGGCTTGATCTGGTGTTCAAGAAAGTTCTGGATTTTATGAATACAGAAGAGTTTATGGGCGGCAGAGGAAAGAGCAGCATGATTACCGCTGGCGGCATGCTTGTGTATTCTACCGACCCGGAAAAATGGGAAGACCCGGGAGGCGTGCTGGTTTCGGAAAAAAAGCGCGAGGAGGCGCTGGATAGCGAAATCGCCCTGGTTTATGAGGCGGTTTCCCCAAAAACAGGTGAAAAGAAAGTAATTTGCCTGACAAAGGTCGAGACGCACGAAGGGGCGGACCCGCTGCTTCTTTACATAGAGCTGCCGGGCGACGCCCTTACCCGGCAGGCGATGGTTCTCTTGAAGGCGGTTCTGGGCATAGACGTTTTGGGGGTTGGGCTGATTGTGCTGTTTGTTGTGATTGCCGCCTGGACTATTGTGCAGCCGCTCAGAAACATTACGCTTAAAGCCCGGGAAATTGCGGCGGGAAATCTTGAGGTGCAATTTGAGGAACCCGGCGGCGGGGACGGCAAAAACGAGATAACCCAGTTAAATTTGGCATTAAAAGAAATGCTCGCCCAGCTGAACCAGATGCACGGCCTGAAAATAGCGGCCATGACAGCCGAGGTGGAGCAGCAGAAAATGCGTGAGACCGCGGAGGTGAAAGACCGTTTTTTCGCCAGCATGTCGCACGAAATAAGAACCCCCATGAACGCGGTGATCGGGCTTTCCGACCTTTTGCTTACCTCCGAGCTGGATGAAGTTCAGAAAAACCAGGTGGAAAACATCCGCATTTCCGCGCATGCTCTGCTTAGCCTCATCAATGACATTCTGGATACCTCCAAGATGGAGGCGGGCAAGGCGGAACTGGTTTGCGGCGATTACAGCTTCATTGAGCTTGTGGACAATGTGTTCTCGGTGGTCAAGATGATGGCGGATAAAAAAGGCCTTGCTTTCTGCCTGGAAATGTCGGGCGAGCTTCCCCCATGCCTGTATGGGGATGAGGACAGGCTAAGGCAGGTGCTTCTCAATTTGCTTGGCAACGCCATAAAATATACTCCCAAGGGCTTTGTGCGGCTCAATATTGCAATTCACGAGAAAGTAATAGACTTTGAGGTGACAGATAGCGGAATAGGCATAAAAGAGGAAATTCTGCCTTCTATTTTTGACGCATTCCGCCGGGTGGAGGGCCCCGGAACCAGAAAAATAGAGGGTACGGGCCTGGGACTGAACATTACCCGGATGCTGCTGGAAATGATGGGGGGCACAATTGACGTTGAAAGCACATACGGTCAGGGCAGCGTATTCAGGGTGTCCATACCCAAAGTGCTGGGAAACCCCCTCAACCTGGAGTATGGCCCGGCTGCCCGGCAGGCCGGATATAGGTGGAAGGCGCAGGTGCTTGTTGTTGATGACAACAAGATGAATCTTACCGTTGCCGCCGGCCTGCTTGAGTATCTGGGCATTAGTTGCGATGAGGCCTGTTCCGGGGAGCAGGGCATAGAGCTTGCCAGGGAAACCCGCTATGATCTGATTTTTATGGATCATATCATGCCCGGCATGGACGGCATTGAAGCTACCAGGCTGCTGCGT
>CAZDJL010000043.1:0-7436 GCA_964505745.1 uncultured Desulfovibrionaceae bacterium
GTGATGATGTCCGCGCGGTTTAGAATCAGGGCTCGTTCAAGCACGTTTTCAAGTTCACGCACGTTTCCCGGCCACGAGTAGTTTGACAGGGCATCCAGAAAAGCGGGGCTTACGCTTGGAATTTGCCTGCGGTTTTTGCGTGAAAGCTTGTCCAGCAGCCGGCTGGTAAGGATGGGCAGGTCATCGAGGCGTTCCCGCAAGGGCGGAGCAACTATTTCCAGCACATTCAGACGAAAGTACAGGTCTTCCCTGAATTCTCCCCTGGCAACGGCATTTTTGAGGTTGCGGTTGGTGGCCGCTATTATGCGCACATCCACCGGGGTGGAGTGAACGCCGCCAAGCGGTTCTACCACTCTTTCCTGCAAAACCCGCAAAAGTTTGGCTTGCAGGGGAAACGGCAATTCCCCCACTTCGTCCAGGAAAATGGTTCCGCCCCTTGCCAGCTGAAAGCGGCCGGGCTTGTCCCGCACTGCGCCTGTAAATGCGCCTTTTACATATCCGAACAGCTCGCTTTCCAGAAGTTCTCCGGGCAGGGCGGCGCAGTTCACCTTTACCAGGGCGTTGTTAGCCCGGGTGCTTGCATCATGCAAAGCCTGGGCAATCAGTTCCTTGCCGGTTCCCGATTCGCCAAGAACGAGGATTGTGGCTTCGCTGGGCCCGACCTGGCGGATGAAATCAACAACCTTGCGAATGGCGGGGCTTGAGCCGGCAATTTCAACCGAGGGGTCGGCATTTTGCAGTTTGCGGCGCAGTTTGTCGTTTTCAACAATTAGCCTGGAATATTCCCACGCTTTATCCAGAACGGCGATCAATTCATCGTTGTCCGCCGGCTTGGAAAGATAGTCGTAGGCTCCAAGCTTCATGGCTTCAACTGCGGAGTCAACAGTGCCGTGGGCCGTAAGCATTATTACCGGAAGGCCCGGGTGGATTTCCAAAATTTTTTGCAGCGTCTCCTGCCCGCTCATGCCGGGCATGCGCATATCCAGAAGCACAACGCCGGGGCGGCTTTCCTCCAGTATTTGCAGGGCTTCCTCCCCGCTTTCCGCTTCCTCCACCAGCCATCCCACATCCTGCAGCACGGCTTCAATCATCATCCGGTGCGAGGCCTCGTCGTCCACAACCAGCAATTTCTTAATTCTGTCGTTATTCATCTAAAGTCATCCTCAAGTCGGGGAGGCAAAGCCTTCGGCGGCAAGGTTGGGGTCTTCCTGGTCGGCCCGTTTTCCCGCCACGTAGTTAGGGAAGAACAGAGAAACGGTGGTGCCTTTGCCGCATACGGAATCGAGGGTTATTTTTCCTTCGTGCTCGCGCATGGTTTTATGCACCAAAGCAAGGCCAAGGCCTGTGCCTGTGGGTTTTCCCGTATAAAACGGCTCGAATGCCTGTTCTTTCTGTTCTTCCGTCATGCCCGCGCCGTGGTCCCGCACGGTCAGCCAGACGCCGCCTTCGCCGGAGTGAGATAAAAGTTCGATTTCCCGGTGCTGCTCGTCATTGTCGCCCAATGCTTCCAGGCTGTTGATAATCAGGTTCAGCAGGGCGCGTTTTACGCTGTCCTCGTCGGCGAAAATTTTATCTACTTCAAGGTCGCATTTCAGTTGGGCCTTTGATTTTTCAAGGTCGAAATTGATCAGGGTCTTCAGGCTTTCAACAAGATTGGCCAAGTCGATTACACGCGGTTCAATATGCTTCGGCCTGGCCAGATCAAGCAGATCGGTGATAACCCTGTTCAGGCGGTCCGCTTCCAGAACCATGGTTTGGGCGTATTTTTCTTCCGGCTGCTTGCCCGCGAATTTTTTGGCGAAATACTGGGCAAACCCGCGTAGCGCGCTTAAGGGGTTTCTTATTTCATGGGCCATGCCTGCGGCAAGGGTTCCCACCGTGGCCAGTTTCTCGGCGTAATACAGGCTTTTTTCAAGCTCGCGAAGTTCCGTGCGGTCGCGGATCAAGATCAGGCTTTCTCTTCCGGTTCTTTGCTCGGACGAAAGGGGCAGAACAAGTATTTCCAGGTTGGCCCCGCCCAAAGTGCAGTGCCTCCAGGTTCCCCCCCCATGTTGGTCTTTTTCGGCAAGCATGGCGCATTTGGAAATTTCGCCGGGCAGAGCGTTGAATGATTTCCCAACCAGGGAACCCTTCGGGGTTTGCAAAATTTTATGGGCGGCCGGGTTCGCCGCTTCTATTTTTCCATTTTCCCCAAGCAGCACCAGCCCATCGGGCAGGTTGTCCAAAAGTTTTGCCTGGAAGCGTTCCAAAACCACCGCGCGTCCGGCAAGAGCGCGGCGTTTAAGAAAGCTTATGGCCAGAATCCAGACCACCATGGCGGCAAGCAGGATGTAAATTGTCTGGAATTGCAGGTTTTGCTTGAAGCTCTTATAGGCCAGCTGGTGCTTGGATACGTCGAACGCCACCACCAGGTAAGTGGCCCGCATGTTCTTGGGAAGCTTTATCTCCTTGGGGCTGTTTACCTTGCGCCCGTATACATAGGCTTCTTCGCGCCCAATGGTCATATAGCCGCCCCATTCCCCTTTTTCAACCAGCTGAGCCAGCATTTCGGGCTCGAAATGGATTTCGCCGGAGGTGGGGCCGGGCAGGGAGGAAATGATTTTTTCCCCGGTAGAGTCCATGATGCTCACGAAAACAACGTCCCCGTTCTGTTCAAGTTCCCTGAAGAAGTCGGCTGTTTCCGGGGTGATAACCGGGCCCTGGCCCGGATTCGCGAAATATCCCCTCCACAGGGTGCTTTCTACGGCTTGCAGGACCGAGCGCGAGGCGAGCATCAAATGCTCGCGCATGGCTTCCTCCTGGCGCTGTATGATTTGCCACAAGCCAAGAACCAGCCCCAGGCCGACAATGACCAGGGTGATCACTGCCAGCAAGACGGTGCTGCGCTCGCTATTTATTTCGGCGTCCATAGGGCCTACTCCGTTCCTTTCTCAATTATTTTTATCGGCAGGGTGATAACCCCGCCAATCAAATCAATCAACCCTCCGCCCAGGTTGGTGATATTGCGGGTAACGAATTTTCCGCCGCGCAGGCTTACTTCGGGGTCAGCCAGATCTCCGGACACGGTGACCGGAAAGGCAACGCCCCCCAGATTCATGTCCATAGTCAAGTTTATTTTCTGGTCAACAAGGTCAACCGTGCCATGCCCTACCATGTGGGTGGATGGCCCGTCCATGAGCAGGTCTTCAGTATACAGCACTCCGGCCTGCATTTTTGCGGCCCCTTTCATAAAGTCGAAATTGCTGAGCCTTGCGGTTTTTGTTTCGCTTTTGGGCCCGGCCGGCCCCTGGGTTTGGGAGCGCACAAAATATCCCTTGCCTATGTTGAATGCGAACTGCCCGCCAAAGGCGCGGGGCACGTCATCCATTGAACCCGCTATCCCATGGATGTCTAAACTTGTTTCAAGGCTGCCGCTTGCTTTTACTTCCCCGCTACGGGCTTCCGTTATTTTTTCAAGGTTTGCCTTTTCAAGGCGCAAGCTCAAAGTGCTGTTCAGAAGACCCTTGTCGTCATGCCCTTTAAGCTCTGCGGCCAGGGGGCCGCCGCTTGTGGTGCCGTTTAGGCGCGCCAGCAACTTTCCGTTGCCTGTGGTGGCTTGCAGGGTAATGTTTTCGCTGGGAACCTTCATGAAAATCAGGGTTGGGCTGGTCAGGGTCAGATCCAGATTGGTTCCAAGCCAGCCGGTAACATCCCAGGGCTTTGCCGGAGTTTTTGGCTTATTTTTGTCCCGGCTTGGCCAGTAGGAGTCGACGTCGAGCTGGCTCACATTCGCTTTTATTTTTGTTTCTTTTCCTGGAGAGTACCACGCATCGCCGGAGATATCCATAGAGTCGATTTTTGCCGAGATATTTGAAATTTGCGCCTGCGCTGCTCCATTTACAGGATTGTTGATTTTAAAGCTGGCTTGCGCATCGGCTTTTCCCAGCAGGGGTTTGGGCACGAAGGCGACGTTGCTGCCAAGGCCGGTGAGGGCCTGGCGCAGGTCTTGAGTGCCGACTTGAGCCTTGCCGGAAAATTCGGGGCTGTCTCCAAGATTTTTGCCTTCAATATGGGATGATCCGGCAAGCCCGGCAAAATCCAGCCCGCTTACGTCCAGGCTGAAGCTCGCATTTCTTTCCGAGCATTTGAGGGTTCCCTTGAACGGGCTGTTTCTTTGTTTTCCCGTAAAGCCCAGAAAGGAAAGGTTGGATGATATCTGGCCGCTTAAATTGAAGTTTCTGATTTCCATCATCCCGTCCAGGTCAAACTCCAGCGGCCCTTTGCCCTGGAGCTTGATGCCGTCCTTCTGCTGCTTTCCTTCTATCTGCGCGTTCAGCTGGATTAGTGCGTCAAGAGACTTTCCGTTTACAGGCGCGCCGTCAAAACTGGCGGTGAAATCCAGCTGCTCAAACCGGTTGAACTCCCGTTCTTTTGCCTTGGCCGGGTAGGGCGAGCTTGCAAACAGCGCATCTTGTGCCCGCCCATTGCATTTCAGGCTCATGCTTTCAAGAAAATCATCCAGGCTTCCGGTTTTGCCTTTCAGGGTGAAATTTGTGCTGCCAAAGCCGTAAATAGGCAAGTCCCAGCCCATTCCAGTCAGAATGGGCGAAACCTGCACATTGGAAAGATCGCCGGTTACATCTATAGTGTAGTCGTCATTATCGAAAATGGTGGCGTTTAGCTGGCCTTCTGAAATATTTGAGGCGCTGATTTCCCATTGCACGTCCAGGGGGCGGTTATGCATGACCGCCTTGAAATCCTTTACCTCAAGGCTGCGCAGAAGCAGGGTTTCAGCAGCCAGAATCAGTTCAACCTTGGGGGTTGTTCCCGTATCGCCCTTCAAGAAATGGGGCTGGTTGAATTTCGGCGCATCCGCGGTAAAGCGGGGGGGGCGGTCGGGATCGGATAGTTCGGGAAAAACCGCTTCAAGCGGCAATTCGTTTGCTTTCAGGGAGAAATATACCTTTGTGTCGCCGATAAAATCCGTCACACTCCCTTCGCCAGCCCAGTGATAAGGCCCGGTGCTGACCTTGATGTCATTGAAAAACAGGCCTTCCTGCCTGAATGCCAGCTCTATGGTTCCTTCTATTTTTGAAAGCAGGGTCTGAGTTTCCGGCGACATTTTGAGGAGGGGGGGGACCCAGCGCGGCAGGTCAAAATCGGTGATTACGGCAGGCCCTACGGCTTGCCAGGCCGTCCCTTCTTCTTTGGAGCCAAGATTGACGGTGATGCTGGAAGAAAGTTTGCTCTTGCCTGTTCTCAATGTGAAGTTGTCAAGCTGAACCCGTTCTTTGGCCTCATCAAAGTAGACCGGGGTTTCAAGCCTGGGAGTGAATCCTTTATCGTCATTCGCCGTTGCTTCAAGTTTGAAACGGACGTTGTCATACCCTGACTCGAATGCGCCGAGCTTGATTTTGAAATCCATAGAATACGGTTCTTCATTCACCCGGCCGTGGGCGGTGAAAGACAGACTCAGGTCGCCCATGAATTCCCTGAGTTTCAGGTGGGTAAACAGGGGTTCGTAAAGTCCGCTTTCATTCAGCATGTATATTCCGGTGTCGGACAGGCGCACGGATTTTAAAATTTCCCAGAGCCAGCCGATTGTTTCGGAAGTGGAATTTTCAACTACAATGACCTGCTGATTGCTTTCCTTTGCAGGGGCAGGAATTGGGGGAAACGGGAGGTGGGAAATTCTGATCAGGTCGTTCAGGCTGTTTACATAAAAGGCCAGGCCCTTGACGTTCAGGCCCACCGGCTCAATCTTGCCGCTGAAAAGGGCCGGAATGTCCAGATAAATTGCCAGGCTCCTTATATGCAGGCTGGTGGATTTTATGCCCGGATCGGGGTTGAATGCCGCGCTTGCCGTGGCGTTTTGGCTGGTGGCGTTTCCCTGTGCGGTGGCATTTGCGGGCTTCCCGTTCGTGGCGGTGGTGGAGTTGAGTGAAGAGGCGTTTTCATTTTGGCTGCTTTCCTCGAGGCTCGCGTTTTCCCGCCCCGGTTCCGGCAAAAAGGCCCCAGGGCCGCTTTTTGCCTCTGCAGTGTTTTCAGGGGGCATGAATACTACGTCATTGAGCAGCAGGCCTGGCTTTGGCAGCAGAATTACATGAACCTCTCCCACCTGACATTCAAGGCCCGTTTCTTTGGCAATCATTCCAGGGATGCGTTTGTCAAGCTCCAGGATGTCGGGCAGAAAAAAATATGCGGCAAGCGAGAGAATTGCCATAATACCAGCGAAAACAGCCGCTATTTTGGCAAGTTTCCGGAGCAGAGGGCGTGTTTTTCTCGTCATAGGTTCATATGGGGGCGGGGCAAACGGAAACGGCTTTCAGTTTGCAGCCTTAATTGTTTTAATGTACATTGCGCTCAGGTGGGTCAAGCAACCCGCCTGATTGATTACTATATCTTTTAGGCAGCAACTTAACAAGGTTTTATCGGCCTGAGACATGCTGAAACTTCTGTGGATAGGCAGTCCCTTTTTTGCCGGGGACATGAAAAAATGCGGATGGGATTTGCGTTTTCACAACTTTGAGAACACCGCCGTATTTCATTGGCAGGACCTGCTGGAAATAGCGGACGGCCCTCCGGATGTGCTTGTGGTGGCGGATAAAAGCCGTCCCCCTTTTGTTCTGGGAATGGAAGATTTTCCATGCCTGACCGTTTTTTACTGTGTCGATTCACACATCCACTCGTACTATCCTTACTATGCACAGGGGTTCGATCTCTGCCTGGTCAGCCTTAAAGACCATATCCCGCAGTTTCAGAAGATGATTTTGCCCGATGAAAGAGTGGTGCATGCGCCTCCTTTCGCCAAGGGCGAGGATTTGCCCCTGGACCCGGAGCTGTTTAAGAAGCCCGGGCTTGACGCCCTGCTTGTTTCCCTTGCCGGGCGGGAGTGGGATCTGCTTTTTGTGGGCACGGTGGACTCGGAAAATACTCCTCTCAGAAAAGAGTTCATGCAGGCCCTTTCCGGGGTTTTGCCCAACTTTGAGGTCACCCGGGGCAACTACCGCGAGCTTTACCCGAAAACAAGGATAGTGCTCAACCATTGCGAACTTGGCGATCTGAATTTCAGGGTGTTCGAAGCCCTGGGCTGCGGCGGCGTCCTGCTCACTCCCAAAGTGGGGCACGGGCTGGATGAGATGTTTGAAATTGATAAAGATCTGTTTGTTTATGAAATGAACAATTGGGGCAGCGCCCTGAACCGGGCGAGAGAGCTTCTGGGCAACCCCCTTGCTTGCGCTGCCGCCGCCAAATCCGGCTTCGCAAAGGTAAATTCGCGCCACCGGGCCATTCACAGGGCCGAGGCTTTCACTTCTCTTCTTCTGAACCTGGGGCGCGAAGCGAAGCCTTCGCCCTACCAGAAATACGAACAGGAAGGCCTTGATTATAAACACATCGTTGCCATGCGCCATGCGCGGGCAAAAGAAATCAAAAACGACTACCTCCGCTTCATGTAT
>CAZDJL010000044.1:0-7373 GCA_964505745.1 uncultured Desulfovibrionaceae bacterium
GGGGTTTTGGGGGTTGCACAAAAACAACAGCCGCGCTTTGGGGTGAGCCAGTTTTTCCTCCAAAGCGGAAAAATCCACAACGTAAAGCCCCTCCCCCCGGCTAATCAGCGGACAGCTTACGGGGTTCCTGCCGTTGTTTTTGGAAATTACATAAAAGGGAGGGTAAGTGGGCGTGAGCATGACTATATTGTCGCCCGGAGCGGTGTAGGCTTTCACACACAGAGCAAGCGCGGCGCAAACACCCGGCGCAAATTCAACCCAGGACGGGTCCGCCTCCCAGCCAAACCGGACTTTCATCCAACGGGCGCAAGCCAGACCGAATTCTGGATTACAGGAATCGATGTAGCCGAACACTCCATATTCAGCCTGTCTGACAAGAGCCGCCACCACTTCATCAGGGGCCCTGAAGTCGGAATCGGCTATCCACATAGGCAAAACATCTTCGGGATAAAGGTTCCATTTTATCCCGCCATGCCCCCTGCGGTTGATAACAGTGTCAAAATCGTATCGCGGCATAAAACACCCCTTGCCATAAAACGTTGAAAAACGCCTTGCAATTAAGGATATTTTTATTTTAGAGCATTTCAATATCTAAAAATTGGTTTTTGCAAAATGCTCTTGCGGCGCAAGCCGCGCCACATGCCCCTAAGGCGGAGTTTTCTTCCGCCGTTACACGCCGGAGGAAACGTTTTAAGGCCAGTCTGCCCTAAAAGGCAAACCTCATACGGTCCATACCGCGTCTCACCAGTTCCCGTGAAAGCTCCTGAGCTGCGGCCTGGGCGCCGTCTGTATCATATACGCGGCTCAGATCAATTCTTCCGGAATTCCAGATAAGCTTGTTTGTACTGCCGTCATACACGCTTATAATCATGGTCATTGAAGCGCTATACATCACACTGGTGCCTTCCCGCGAGTAGCCGTGGTCGGAAACGCGAAAACGTGTAACTTCCACATCCAGTTCATAGTCAGCTTCTCCGGAATCCACCCAGCGGCCAAGCTTGCGGTAGTTGACCTCGTCGTGCACTATCGTGCGTATCTGGGGCGAAAGCCAAGGATACAGAGTGGGATTTTCCACCCGTTTTATTTTTACTGTTTTTTCCCCACTTCCCAAAACTGAAGGCTCGTCCGAGGCGAGCTTGTAGCCGCAGCCCGCCTGAAGCAGGCAAAGCAGGGCCAAGGCAACCAAAGTTTTAAGGATGTTGGTTCTTGCTGGCATTTTAACTGGCAACCACGTTAACAAGCTTTCCTGGCACCACTATCACTTTACGGACAGACAGCCCCTCAATATGCTTTTTAATGTTCTCATCAGCCAGAGCCAGGGCTTCCACCTCGGATTTGTCGGCCTTGGCAGGCACACGGAAGCGCCCTCTCAATTTGCCGTTTACCTGAACAACTATTTCAATTTCATCGCGCTCAAGCGCGCTTTCATCGTATTGGGGCCAGGCGGTGTAAAGAAGCATTCCGCTGCCGCCCAGCATTTCCCAAAGCTCTTCGCAAATATGGGGGGTAATGGGCGAAAGCAGGGTGAGCACCGAGCTGATGGCTGAAGAAAGAATGTTTTTGCCCGCATCGGTTTTAACCAGTTCGTCTTTGGAGGTGTAAAGCTCGTTTACCAGCTCCATTATTGAGGCGATGCCGGTATTGAACTGGTAGCGGCGGGTAATGTCTTCCGTGGCCTTTTTCACCGTCTGGTGCTCGCGCAGGCGTATTTCCCCGGCCAGGGGGCTTGATTTGGCGTCTTCCGCGCTGGAGGAACAGGCGGGAACCGCCCTGATCTGATCTTTAAGTTCGTCCGTCAAGCGCCATACCCGGCTCACAAAACGGAAAGAACCCTCAATCCCGGCATCCGACCAGTCGAAATCACGCTCCGGCGGGGCGGCAAACAAGCAGAACATCCGCACCGTGTCCGTCCCATACTGGTCTATCATCTCTGTGGGGTCAACAACATTGCCTGCGGATTTGGACATTTTGGAACCGTCTTTAAGCACCATGCCCTGGGTCAGCAAATTTTTAAACGGCTCGTCCAGGCTCACATACCCGAGGTCGCGCAAAACCTTCACGTAAAAGCGCGAGTAAAGCAGGTGCAGAATGGCATGCTCCACTCCTCCGATATAAAGATCCACCGGGAGCCAATATTTGACAAAATCGGGATTAAACGGCGCATTGTTGTTCTTGGCATCGGCAAAACGCAGGAAGTACCAGGACGATTCCATGAACGTATCCATGGTGTCGGTTTCACGCCTTCCCGCCCCGCCGCATCTGGGGCAAACAGTATTCACAAAGGAAGGAGTATCGGGAAGCGGAGAGCGTCCGTCCGGGTGGGTCTGAACATCCAGCGGCAGAACCACCGGGAGATTTTCCTCTTTTTCCGGAACCACGCCGCAGGCATCGCAATAAACCATAGGGATGGGCGCTCCCCAATAACGTTGCCGCGAAATGTTCCAGTCGCGCAGCCGCCAATGCACCGCAGCCCGGCCGCACTTGTTTTTTTCAACCCATTCAACAATTTCAAGTTTGGCCTTGTCATTCTGCAGGCCATCAAATTCGCCCGAATTGAAAAGAACGCCGGATTCTGTGTACGCTTCGGACATATCCTCGCCAACAAGAAGAGCTTCCCCCTCCGGCTGGATTACGGGAATAATGGAAATGCCGTATTTGCGCGCAAAATCAAAGTCGCGCTGGTCGTGTGCGGGAACGGCCATTACCGCGCCCGTGCCATAGTGCATCAGCACAAAATTGCCCACCCAGACCGGCACCTTCTGGCCGGTAAGCGGGTTCACGCAATAAGCGCCGGTGAACACTCCTTCTTTTTCAAGCTCGTCCGAAGCGCGGTCAATATCATTCATATTAACCACTTTTTTGCAAAACGCCTTTACGGCCTCCGCCTCGGGCTTGCCTGCAATCAGCCTGTCAACCAGAGGATGCTCCGGGGCAAGGGTCATGAAAGTTACCCCAAAAATGGTATCGGGCCGGGTGGTAAACACGGTTATTTTTTCCGAGCTGCCCTCTATGGGGAAATCGATATCCGCGCCAGTGGATTTGCCGATCCAGTTGTGCTGCATGGAAACAACCCGGTCGGGCCAGTTTCCTTCCAGCAGCCGGAGGTCTTCAAGCAGCTCTTCCGCATACTGGGTAATCTTGGCAAACCACTGAGTAAGTTCCTTTTTCTCTACAACCGAATTACAGCGCCAGCATTTTTCGTCAATCACCTGCTCGTTGGCGAGCACGGTATTGCAGGCCGGGCACCAGTTCTGGGGCGCGTTCTTGCGATACATCAGCCCCTTCTCATACATTTTCAGGAAAAACATCTGCTCCCAGCGGTAATACTCCACATCGCAGGTGGCCACTTCGCGGTCCCAGTCATAGGCGTAGCCAAGCCGCTTCAGCTGGCTGCGCATGTTGTCGATATTTGAGTAGGTCCACTTGGCAGGGTGCTGGCCGGATTTAATGGCCGCGTTTTCCGCAGGCAGGCCAAAAGCGTCCCAGCCCATTGGGTGCATCACGTTATAGCCCTGCATGCGTTTGAGCCGGGCAATCACATCGCCTATGGAATAATTGCGGACGTGCCCCATGTGCAACTTTCCGCTCGGATAAGGAAACATTTCCAGAAGGTAAAATTTTTCCTTGCTGCTGTCAGGGTCGGAGTGAAAACAGTTTTTGTCCTTCCAAATCTGCTGCCATTTGGCTTCAATCTTATCCGGTTGATACTTCATGATGCGAACCTTTAAAATACTCGCTGCTTATTTAATGTTGTTGGTATTGTTAAGGATACCTTTAACCTCAGCCCAGAGAGCGTTCATCTCATCTAAACCGAGTTTTGTAAAGTCCAATCCCCTTTCTCCTGCCAGCTCCTCCATTCTGTTGAACCGGCTGACAAACTTGATGACCGCAAAGTCCAGGGCGGAATTGGCCTTTATTCCATGCCGCCGCCCAAGTTCCACAAGCGTGAACAAAACATCCCCAAACTCCTGTTCCATTTCCCGCTTGTCGCCTTTTTCAACAGCCGCGCTCCACTCCTTCCACTCGCGGTCAAGCTGTTTTTCCACTTCTGACGCATTTTCCCAGCTGAAACCCGCACCGGCCGCCTTGGAATGAACCCGGTATGCGCGCAAAAGAGGAGGCAGATCGGAAGCCACCCCGGCAAGTGCGCCGCCTGTTTTCCGCTTTTCCGCCTTTTCCTGCTTTTTGATTATTTCCCAGTTTCTGATCAGCTCGGCCCGGCTGTTAACCTCCGCCTCGCCAAAAACATGCGGATGCCGACGGATCATTTTAGAAGCCCCGCTCTCCAGGGCTTCCGCAAGTCCGGCCCCGCCCGCTCTCTTTTCCAGTTCTGAAATAAGCAGCACCAGAAACAGCACGTCTCCCAGCTCCTCGCGGACATCCTCACTATCGCCCTGCCGGATGGCGTGGGTCAATTCGAAAACTTCCTCCACAAGGTTGTCGCACAGGGAGGCCGGGGTCTGGGCCTTGTCCCACGGGCAGCCGCCGGGGCCAAGCAAAGTTTCGATCACCTGCTGCATTGAGGCCAGCGCTTCGGCTTTGCCGGAGGCCTTCTGTTCTTTACAACAAATCATTGTCAGTCCTAAAGGCTATGCCTATGCATATCCCCCAAATCAATCGAAGGCCATAGAGACGTTATCGAATCGGGGTTAAGGTTAGGAAAAATTTCTATTATTTTGGCCAGAAGATCGCCCAGGTGCGGCGCTATAACCGAGTCGGCCAGCACCCCGGCAGAGGGAGAAATAAAATTGAAACCCATATAAATAAGGAGGCACACAACAATTCCCTTTGCCGCTCCCAAAAGCGCCCCGCCCATATAGTCCAGCCATTTCACAGCGGAAACCAGCAGTATTTTACGCAGCACTCTGCAAACCATCAGGGCGGCAATAATCGCCGCCACAAAAATCATTACATACGCCATTATCAGGGCCACCTTGGGGCTGGACACATATGCGCTTAAAAGCCTGATCACGTCATTCAAACAGTGATTGGCCAGCACAAAGCCCAAGGCCAAGCCGAGCAAAGCGGCCCCTTCCTCAAGCATGCCGTTCAAAAGGCCGCGAATGGCGAAAATTCCCACAATGGACACAAAAACTATGTCCAGAATATTAAATCCAAATGCAGTCATGGCGAAAATTTATAGTTTTTTGTGTGCTGGCAAGGCAAAATTTGAATTCTGCCAAAAACTCGCTGCGCCTTCAACGGGCGAAGGTTATTCCGCATTCAGAGCAACCAGTTCGCCAATTATTTCGCCAAGCCTCTCTTCAACATTTTCATTGGATATCTGGCAAGTTCCCACCTGAGGATGGCCGCCGCCCCCGTATTTAAGCATCACGCTGCCCACGTTTACTTTGCAGCTGCGGTTAAGAACGCTGTATCCAACGGTCATCACGGTGTTCTGCCGGCGCATTCCCCACATTATCTGCGCGCTCAGATTGCATTGGGGGTACATGGTGTATATCATAAACCGGTTTCCGGCGAAAATATCGGTCTGCCCGCGCAAATCCGTCACAACCAGCCTGCCGTGCACTTTTGAATTGTCCATTATCATCTGCCTGAACGGTTCGGCATCCTGCCTGTAAATATCCACCCGCTCCCTGACGTCAAAAAGCTCAAGAATTTCATCCACATTCATGCTACGGCAATACTCAATCATGTCTTCCATAAAATCATAATTGCTTATCCGGTAGCCGCGGTAGCGCCCAAGCCCGGTGCGCGGGTCCATTATAAAACCAAGCAGCACCCAACCCCGGGGGTTAACGATATCGCTTTCGTCAAGCTGTCCGCTGTCCACTTTATCGACAACCGCCATCATTTCATCAAAACGGGCTGAAAACGTTTCATGCCCGCCATAATACTCCCAGATGACCCTGGCGCAGCTGGGCAACAGGCGAGAATCCCCCGGAACGTCCAGCTTTCGGCCCAGGCGCTCATATTCGCTGGAGTGATGGTCGAACCACATGCCGCACCCCGGAACATAAGGCACATTGGCCAGCACGTCATTGGCCGTCACTTCAACAATTCCGTCCTGCAAATCCTTAGGGTGTGCAAACTTATACTCACTAATAACGCCTTTTTCCTTTAACAGGACAGCGCAGGCCAAGCCGTCAAAATCCGAGCGGGTAACAAGTCGCATACTAAACTCCCGAGCTAGGGTGATTCTGAGCACAGAAGGCTTCACAGCCCCCGGTTGCCAGTCAAAAAATTCCCTTATTTTTATTGTGCGAGGCTAAAAGCACCACTACTAAACATCTTTCTACTATATTTTCCCGCATCAATCCAGTGCAATATTCATTTCCCATCAACCCCGCATAAAAAATCATGCCCGAATTCAAATAAAAACAAATTCGTTGCGAAAGTTCTGCGCCTGTTATAAATTAAAAAAAAAGTAAAATCCCGCATAGAAATTTCAACTTTCCACAAGCATTAAGTGAAGTGAGTCTGGAGCCAATAATAATGAGCAAGATTACCCATCTGTCCGTTTATGTAAAAGAAGACCCTATTGCCATTGCCCAACAGGCTGCAGAAGCTATTGAAGAGCTTTGCAAACAGGCCATTGCCGAGCGCGGAGCTTTTAATCTGGCGATCTCAGGGGGCAGCACCCCCATTCCGCTGTTCCGCCTTCTGGCGGAACCGGCCTGGCGCACACGTTTTGAATGGGACAAAGTGAACCTGTACTGGGTTGACGAACGCTCGGTTCCTCCGGAAAGCCCGGAAAGCAACTATGGAGTTGCCAGAAAAGAAATGCTTTCTTTTATTCCGGCCACCAAATTTTACCGCATCAAAGGAGAACTCAAGCCTATTGAGGCCGCCGAAAACTACGAAGAGCTTCTGGTGAAGAATTTCAGCCTCGCGCCGGGAGAATTACCCCGTTTTGACTGCATGGTTCTCGGAATGGGAACTGACGGGCACGTGGCATCCCTGTTCCCGGATATTGCAGACTACATTGACACAAATTACAAGGTGATTGACATTTATGTGCCGAAACTGCGTCAAAGCAGAATCACCCTCACTCTGCCGGTCATCAACAATTCAAGAGCATGCATCTTCCTGGTATCTGGCCGGGAAAAACACCCTGTGCTTTCGCGCGCGCTAAACCTGCTGACTTCGCCCGACCTTCCGGCCCAGAAAGTCCGGCCGACCGATGGCGAGCTGATCTGGATTCTGGATGAGGCCGCAGCCCAGGGCTGATACCTCCAGGTCTTACCCAATATGCGGCGCCGCCATGCAAAGCACCGTGCAACCGCGTGGGCCCGATGCCCGGAAAACCATGAGGATTGCGGCCCGGAGTTATAAATCTTGCAAATCTGCGGAAAGAGGAATATCATTACGCGTTTTTATCCAAGGATGTTATTTAACTTTTAAACCATGCT
>CAZDJL010000045.1:0-7339 GCA_964505745.1 uncultured Desulfovibrionaceae bacterium
CAGGCGCATGGTGAGGCAAGGACTCGTTTTTGAATATATACTTCAAAGCTGAAAGGGCCTGGCCCACACAAACGTTGCAAGGGGTTCAACTCTAAAGCGGAAAACGCGCATGATTTTCATGCGCGTTTTCCGTGTTGTTATTTTTTCCCAAAAGCCAGGGGGAGAAGTTCATCCACATGGTAAATTGGAAATACCCTGATTTTGCGCAGGAGTTCCTTGGGCACGTCTTCAAGGTCTTTTTCATTCTGTTGGGGAATGGCAACCCGTTTCAGCCCCCTTGCGACGGCGGCCAGGATTTTCTCCTTGATTCCGCCCACGGGCAAGACGCGCCCGCGCAAGGTTATTTCACCGGTCATGGCGAGATCGGATGCGACCGCTTTGCCTGTAAGGGCGGAAACCAGGGTCACCAGCATGGTCACCCCTGCGGAAGGCCCGTCTTTAGGAACGGCCCCGGCAGGCACGTGAACGTGAATGTCCGTATTTTCCGCAAAATCGGGGTCTATTTCAAGCTCTTTGGCTTTGCTGCGGATGTAGCTTTTCGCAGCCTGAACGCTTTCTTTCATCACATCGCCAAGCTGACCGGTTAAGGTGAGATTTCCCTTCCCCTTCACAGTGCTTGCTTCAATAATCAGCACTTCGCCGCCAAACGGAGTCCATGCAAGGCCCTGGGCAAGTCCGGGCGTTCTCAGATGCTCTTTGTCTTCATTCAGGTAGCGCGGTGCGCCAAGCAGCTTGTGAAGCATTGCGGCAGTGACTTTATAAGGCCCCGGCCTGCCTTCCGCCTTTTTACGGGCGAGTTTGCGGCATACCGCCCCAATTTCACGCTCCAGGTTTCTAAGGCCGGCTTCTCGTGTGTAGTCTTCAATAATATGGGTAAGAACATTGTCGCCAATCTGCACCTCGTTGGGGCTCAGGCCGTTCTGCTCTTCCTGCCTTGGCAGCAGGTAGCGTTTCGCAATGGCGAGTTTCTCCTGCATGGTGTAGCCGGGCAGGGTAATTACCTCCATGCGGTCGCGCAATGGCGGAGGAATATTGTCAATGTAGTTCGCGGTGCAAATGAACATCACCTTCGACAGGTCAAAGGGCAGATTCAGATAGTGGTCGGTGAAGCTGAAATTCTGCTCCGGGTCCAGCACTTCAAGCAGGGCGGAAGAGGGGTCGCCTCTGAAATCTGCGCCAAGCTTGTCCACTTCGTCCAGCATAATTACCGGGTTGCGTGTGCCGGCCTGTTTCAGGGAATGAATGATGCGCCCGGGCATGGCCCCCACGTAAGTCCGGCGGTGCCCCCTGATCTCCGCTTCATCACGCATCCCGCCCAGAGACAGGCGCTGGAATTTGCGGTTGAGCGCGCGGGCGATGGAGCGCCCAAGCGAGGTTTTGCCCACCCCGGGAGGCCCCACGAAACAGAGAATCGGCCCCTTGGAGTCCGGATTCAGCTTGCGCACTGAAAGGTACTCGAGAATGCGTTCTTTAACCTTGTAGAGGCCATAATGGTCTTCATTGAGAATATCCTCCGCAAGCGGGATATCCAGGCGGTCCTTGGAGCTTTTTTTCCAGGGAAGTTCGGCCAGCCACTCCAGATAAGTGCGAACCACGGAGGCTTCCGAGGAATCGTTGTGCATGCCTTGCAAGCGTTTGAACTGCCGGTCGGCTTCCTTTTTGGCCTCTTTTGGCAGCCGCGCTTTTTTCAGGGCTTCGGCCAGAGACGCCAGTTCATCGTCCTCAGTGTCTGTGTCTCCAAGTTCTTTGCGGATGGCTTTAAGCTGCTCTCTCAGAAAATAGTCTTTTTGGGCCTTGTCCATTCCCTCGCGGGCCATGTTCTGGATTTTGGCCTGCACGCTGGTTACTTCAGCCTCTTTATTCAACTGTTCATTGACCAGGGCCAGACGCTGAACCGGATCAAGGCATTCCAGAATGGCCTGGGCATCTTCAACCTTCATGCGCAGGTTGGCGGCCACCAGATCGGCCAGGCGTCCGGGGTCGTCCACATTGTTCAGGACGCTCATCACATCGGCCGCGGCAAACCCCCGCAGGGAAAGTATTTTTTCGCTTTGCTCACGGGCGGCGCGCATCATTGCTTCTTGCTCAATGGTCAGCTCCGTGGGAATTTCTTCCTGAATGGGGGAAACCTGGGCTGTGAGATATGGGCCTGACGCATCTATGCTTTGTATCTGCCCGCGCCCGACGCCCTGAACCAGAACCTTGAGGCGGCCATCCGGCATTTTCAGCATGCGAAGGATGATTACCACTGTGCCAATGGTGTAAAGGTCTGATTGCTGCGGTTCTTCCACCTGCTCGTCGCGCTGGGCCACGATGAACATGAAACGGTTGCTGTTCAGGGCGGCGTCAACCGCCTGCACAGATTTTTCGCGGCCAACGAAAAGGGGCAGAATCATGTAGTTGAACACAACGATATCCCGCACCGGCATTACCGGCAGAATCGGCGGGAATTCCGGTTCGGCGTTTTCCTCGGATGAATCCGGGTATCCGCTTGAAGTATAGATAACTCCGCCGGAAGGCTTGGGGGATTGCGGATCGTCGCTGTCTCCGCTTTGTCCGCCCGGAGGGGTGCCTCCAGAGGCGTCGAACCCGCTCGGCCCTCCAAACCCGCTCGGGCCGTCATAACTCATAAACAGCGCGGGATGGTTTTCTTTAAAATAGGCAATCAGGTTTTCCGGAACATCAAGAATTCGAATATCATTGTCTTTAAGGATAAATCGTGCGGCCGGATCAAAGTGTTTGCTTTGAGTCATAGTTTGTCCTCGTTAAAAAATTTCAAGGTATTTAATCATCCGACGTCATATCTGAAACATCTTTTTGTCGCTCATGCTCAAATGGTCTTTGTCAGTCACAATAATGTGGTCGAGCAGCCTTATTGCCAGATATTTTGCCCCTCTGGCCAGATTTATAGTCAGATCAATATCCTGAGGGGAAGGCATGGCGTTTCCACCCGGATGGTTATGGACTAATATAATACCGGTTGCTTTATATTCAAGTGCCATTCCCAAAACTTCTCTGGAAGAAATGAAAACCTGGCTCCCTGTTCCCCGGGAAACGCACCGCCAGGTAATCAGTTTATTCTGATTGTCTAAAAATGCGCCCCATATTTCTTCATGCCTGCAGCCGGCAAGGCGCCTTCGGGCCATGTTCACAACTTTTTCCGGCTGATCCAGCAGAATTTCTGTCCTTATGGGAATTTCCGCCATGCGGGCGTTACATTCGCGAAGAACAGTCCAAAAAACCTCAAGTGATGGCCCGAACCCCTCCATTTCCCTCAGTTCCGCAGGCGGAGCTTCCAATGCTTTTTTCAGGCATCCAAACCGCTTCAGCAACATTTTGGCCAGCGGCTTGGTGTCTTTTCGCAAGATCACATAGCCCAGCAGCAACTCCAGCAATTCATACTCGGGAAGCAAGGGAGGTTCGGCCAGGAAGCGCTTGCGAAGACGTTCCCGGTGTCCTTTGCTTTCGTTTTTTTGGCCCAGACTTTCTTTGTGTGGCATGTTTTCCATCCTGGTAGAGTATGTTTTTGGTTGCTGGGGCGCATGATAACAAAAAAGTGCCGGATAATCAGCTTCTTAAAGTGCGAAAAAGATTTTACAGCTGAAAAAGCGCGGCTGCCGCAGGTTTTTCTTTGGACAGTGGTAATTTTGAGGGGGCATATGCGCTTGGCCTGCCTTTCGGGGCATAAATTGCGGCAAAGTAAGGCTTAAGATTTTTGCCGTCCGCAATCCCATTGGCAGGGCTGGCCTGCCGGGAAGCGAAGGATTCTCCGGATATCGGGCCAGGCGCTCCTGGTTTTTTTTAAGGGATTGGCGTGACGGGGCGGCAGCACCTTCCCCGCAGCGCCCGCCGCAATGGCGGCGTTCGGTAGATAACCGTTGTGAAAGCGGCATTGTTTACTGTGGAATGGCCATTTCAGCTGGGCCTGTTTTCAAAGGAAAGAGGCGGCGGGAGGCTGGCGCCTGGGGAAAAATACTGTTTGGAATTGACTTTTTTCAAATTAAATATAAATCCAGATAAATTGTTTTAGATAACAGCAAGTAGCTTCTTGACCTTATCAGGCGCTTAAGGTAAGTTGCTCCATTACTTTGTAGGGCGGTTTTTAGATGCCCGCTTCGTTTTCTCGAGGCAGTTGCCATCTGTTGTTTGTCTGAAGCCGCTTTAGTTTAATCTATACAGGCGCGTAGCTCAGAGGGAGAGCACTTCCCTGACACGGAAGGGGTCAGCAGTTCAATCCTGCTCGTGCCTACCAAATTTATATCAGGGTGTGTTGTGGAACTTTTAGTAGAGGGTAAAAGCGTAAGCTTGCCAGAAGGGGCAAAATTTGAAGATGCCCTGAAAGAAGGATTGAGCGGCAAAAAGTTCAAGTCCGTACTTGCTTGCCGCTGTATTGGCTGCGGTGGGAACGGTTCGGGCTATGACCTTTCCGCTGTGATTCCTGACGGCTGCAAAGAGCTGGAGCCTGTGTATGTGGACACTCCCGAGGGGCGCGAAATGATTCGCCACTCGGCTTCCCATATTATGGCCGATGCTGTGAAGCGGCTGTTCCCCTCCGCTCAGGTGACCATAGGCCCGGCCATTGACAACGGTTTTTATTACGACTTTGATTATGAGCGTCCATTTTCCGTGGAGGACTTTGGGGCCATTGAGGCGGAAATGAAGAAAATCATTTCCGAGGATCTGCCCTTTGTCCGCACCTGCATGTCCAAGGACGAGGCCATTGAGCTGTTTGAGAGCATGGGCGAGCATTACAAGGTTGAAATCATCAGGGACATTCCTGCAGATGAAGTGTCGTTATACCGGCATGGGCAGTTTGTGGATTTGTGCCGCGGTCCTCACATCCCCCGCACCGGGTTTGTGGGGGCATTCAAGCTGATTTCCGTTGCGGGCGCTTATTGGCGGGGCAATGAAAAGAACCGCATGCTTTCACGTATTTACGCCACCGCGTTCCCTACAGAAAAAGAGCTGAACGCTTACCTCAGCCAGATTGAAGAGGCGAAGAAGCGGGATCACAGAAAGCTCGGCAAGGAGCTTGATCTTTTCACCTTTCACGAAGATGTCGCCGCCGGTATGGTGTTTTGGCTTCCCCGGGGGATGCTGATTCGCACCATCCTTGAAGATTTTTCCCGCAAAGAGCATTTGAAGCGCGGCTACGAGCTGGTGCAGGGCCCGCAGGTGATGAAGGTGGACCTCTGGAAAATTTCCGGCCACTATGACAATTACCGCGAGAACATGTATTTCACTGAAATCGAGAATGAGGCTTACGCCATAAAGCCCATGAACTGCCCAGCGCACATGCTGATGTTCAAGCATCACATCAGAAGCTACCGTGATCTTCCCATCCGCATGTTCGAGCTTGGCCTTGTTCACCGCCATGAAATGAGCGGAGTGCTGCACGGCCTGCTTCGGGTGCGCCAGTTTACTCAGGACGATGCGCATATTTTTTGCCGCCCCGATCAACTGGAAGACGAAATTATCGGAGTTATGGATTTTATAAAGGACGTGCTGCGTCTCTTCGATTTTAATTTCAAGGTGATGGTTTCCACCCGTCCGGAAAAGTCCATTGGTTCTGATGAAGACTGGGAACGCGCCACAGCTTCGTTGATTGGCGCCCTCGACCGGATAGGAATGGAATATTCCATTAATGAGGGCGATGGCGCGTTTTACGGCCCCAAAATCGATGTGAAGCTGATGGACGCCCTTAATCGTGAATGGCAGTGCTCCACAATTCAGGTGGACTTTACTTTGCCCGAACGTTTTGACTGCGCTTATGTGGGCGAGGACGGCGAACGTCACCGCCCGGTAATGGTTCACCGGGCAATGCTTGGTTCCATCGAGCGTTTTATCGGCGTGCTTACCGAGCATTATGCCGGAGCTTTCCCTCTCTGGCTTGCGCCCGTTCAGGCCAAGGTACTGACTGTCACCGACAATCAGGCTGCCTATGCTTCCGGCGTGCTGGAAAAACTCAAGAAGCTCGGGGTTCGCGCGGAAGCGGATTTGCGCAATGAGAAGCTCGGTTATAAAGTGCGCGAGGCGCAAGTTGCCAAAGTTCCTTATATGCTGGTAATCGGCGATAAGGAGATGGAGGAAGGGAATATAAATATCCGTCCCCGTAAAGGCGACAGCCTTGGGGCCATGTCGGTAGAGGATTTTGCTAAACTGGTAAAGGAAGAATGCATGGAACCTTTTAAGCTTGGAGGAATGGCTTATACTTTCTCCCAATAATAACACTACTAATAATATCCCCCAAAAGACGCGGAAGCCTGAAGCTGCTGACAGCGTCAAGCGCAACGAGCAGATCAGGGCGAGGGAAGTGCGGCTCATCGGCCCTGAGGGAGAGCAGCTTGGCGTGGTTGGCCGTAATGAGGCCATTGAAATGGCCAAAGAAAAAGGCATGGATCTGGTTGAGGTCGCCGCAACGGCCGATCCTCCGGTTGCCCGGATAATGGACTACGGAAAGTTCAAGTACGAGCAGCAGAAGAAAAAGCAGGAAGCCAAGAAGCGTCAGGTCGTGGTGCACATCAAGGAAATAAAGATGCGCCCCAAGACGGATGAACACGATTACCAGACCAAGCTTAACCATGTTAAGCGGTTTTTGGAAGAAGGTGACCGGGTAAAGGTGACCATCTTCTTCAGGGGCCGTGAAATTGTTCATAAAGAACGGGGAGCAACTGTTCTGGACCGGGTAATCGAGGACACCAAAGAGGTGGCCAAGGTTGAACAGGAGGCACGGGCTGAAGGGCGTACTTTGCAGATCCTGCTTGTTCCCTTGCCGAAGAAATAAATTTTTTGCTTGACTTAATTGGTTTTTGGTGTGCATTATATGCTGTTGCAGGCGAGAGTCGTCGCTTGCGTTTTGTACTGGAATCAAACGGGCGCAACGCTGGTTACGCCTGTAACTATTTAAGGAGCTTTTCATGCCCAAGATGAAAACAAGACGCTCTGCTGCCAAGCGCTTTCAGGCTACTGGCAGTGGCAAGATTTCCCGCCGCCGCATGAACCTGAGGCACATTCTTACCAAGAAGAGCCCTAAGCGTAAGACCCGTCTCGGTCAAGTCGCTCTGGTTGATGCTACTAATCAAAAGGCCGTGCGCCGCATGCTTCCCTATTTGTAGGAGCGTGAGCGCCTCGCCGGGAATTCCCGGCAGTTTGCTTTGCTGGCAAGACCTTCCGCCTCGCAAAGTTAACCAGTTTATTCCCAGGAGTTTTATCCATGCGTGTGAAGAGAGGTCTAGCTGCCCATAGAAGGCACAAAAGATATTTGGAACAGGCCAAAGGCTACCGCGCCGGACGCCATAAATTATACCGTACTGCCCGCGAGGCTGTAGAGCGCGCGCTT
>CAZDJL010000046.1:0-7297 GCA_964505745.1 uncultured Desulfovibrionaceae bacterium
GGAGTATTTTTATTTTGTAAAGGTTCCGTCCGTGCGAAAAATAAAATCCGCTGGGGGGTAGAAGTGAATTCTACATTCCCAGCGGACTTTTGTCTAATCAGGCGTCCAGGTAAGGACGGGCGCGAAACTAGCTGCGGTTTTTAACAACCTCGTCAGCCAGAGACTGCGGAACACGTTCATAGTGATCAAACTGCATGGTAAAGGTTGCACGGCCCTGGGTCTTGGAACGCAGGTCGGTCGCATAGCCGAACATCTGGGCCAGAGGAACCTGGGCGCGCACCGCCTGGGAGTCTCCCCGGGCTTCCATGCTTTGCACCTTGCCGCGGCGTCCGGTGAGGTCGCCCATTACATCGCCGAGATAATCGTCCGGGGTCACCACTTCAACATCCATGATGGGTTCCAGAAGAATGGGCGAAGCCTGGCGCATGGCGTCTTTCACAGCCATGGAACCGGTTACGTAGAAAGCCTGTTCGGAAGAGTCCACTTCGTGGAAGGAACCGAACACAAGCTTAACCTTTACGTCCACAACCGGGAAGCCGGCAGCCACGCCGCTCTTGAGGGCGTCCTGAATACCCTTGTCGATGGCGGGAATGTATTCTTTGGGAATTACCCCGCCGCTAATGGCATTCACAAACTCATAGCCGTTGCCCGGGTTGGGTTCAATCTCAATAACCGCATGGCCGTATTGACCGCGCCCGCCGGACTGCTTGACGTGCTTGGTGTCTGACTTGGCGGGCTGGGTGATGGTTTCGCGGTAGGCAACCTGGGGCTGGCCCACGTTGGCGTTAACGCTGAACTCGCGCACCAGACGGTCAACAATGATTTCAAGGTGAAGCTCGCCCATGCCGGCAATCAGGGTTTGACCGGTTTCTTCATCGCCCTTTACGCGGAAGGACGGGTCTTCCTTGGCGAGCTTGGCCAGGGCGGCTGACAGTGCGTCGCGGTCGGGCTTGGTTTTGGGCTCAATGGCCACTTCAATAACCGGCTCGGGAAGATCCATGCTTTCAAGCTTGACCGGGCGCGATTCATCGCACAGGGTGTCGCCGGTGGATGCGGATTTGAGGCCGACCAGGGCCACAATGTCCCCGGCTCCCGCCCATTTGATTTCCTCACGCTTGTTGGCGTGCATCTTCAGAAGGCGGCCGATACGTTCTTTTTTCCCGGTGTTGGAGTTGAGCACGGTCATGCCGGATTCAACAGTTCCGGAATAAATTCTGAAGAAGTAGAGGTGGCCGATATAGGGGTCGGAAAAGAGCTTGAACACGAGGCCGGCGAGAGGTTCTTTGTCGTCGCAGGTGCAGGTGATCTGCTTTTCTTCATCGTTGAGGTCTGCGCCAGTCATCTGGTCGATTTCCAGCGGAGAAGGAAGATAATCAACCACGGCGTCAAGCAAAGGCTGCACGCCCACGTTTTTGAAGGCGGATCCGCAGAGCACCGGCACTACGCTCTGGGCGATGGTGGCCTTGCGGATGGCGGCCTTGATTTCTTCAACAGAAAGCTCCTCGCCTCCGATGTATCTGTCGAGAAGCGCTTCGTCCTCTTCGGCAATTGCCTCAAGGAGTTCGGCGCGCTTTTTCTCGTAAAGCGGCATCATTTCGGCGGGAATTTCCCTTTCAACCATGTTTGTGGCAATTGCGGCCTTTTCAAACATGATGGCCTTTCCGGTAACCAGGTCAACAACCCCTTCAAACAGGTCTTCGTTGCCGATGGGAATCTGCATTACCAGAGGTTTGGCTTTGAGGCGTTCAACAATCATGTCCACACAGCGGAAGAAATTGGAGCCGATTCGGTCCATTTTGTTCACGAAGCAAATGCGCGGAACTCCGTAGCGGTTGGCTTGGCGCCAAACGGTTTCGGATTGGGGCTCAACGCCGGCCACTGCGTCAAAAACGGCAACGGCGCCGTCAAGCACGCGCAGGGAGCGTTCAACTTCAATGGTGAAGTCCACGTGCCCCGGAGTGTCAATGATGTTGACCATGTGCTCTTTCCAGGTACAGGTGGTGGCAGCGGAGGTAATGGTGATACCACGCTCCTGCTCCTGCTCCATCCAGTCCATTGTAGCTTCGCCGTCGTGGGTTTCGCCTATTTTATGGGTAACGCCTGTATAAAACAGGATACGTTCGGTAACAGTAGTTTTGCCGGCATCAATGTGGGCCATGATGCCGATATTGCGCTGCATTGGAATTTCTACGGTACGTGACACAATTAACTCCAATCTTACCAGCGGTAATGGGCGAAGGCTTTATTCGCTTCGGCCATGCGGTGGGTATCTTCTTTTTTCTTAACGGCGCCGCCACGGTTGTTGTAGGCGTCGACAAATTCCGCAGAAAGCTTGTTGACCATGCCTTTTTCTCCGCGAGAACGGGCATTGTTGATCATCCAGCGGATGGAAAGGGAAATCTGGCGGTCGGGGCGCACTTCCATGGGCACCTGATAGGTGGCTCCGCCAACCCGGCGGGATTTGATTTCCATCTGCGGCTTGACATTGTCAAGGGCCTTCTCGAAAGCCTTAAGCGGTTCTTCGCTGACTTTTTCAGCCAGAAGGTCGAGAGATTGATAAAGAATTTTTTCAGCTACGCCCTTTTTCCCACTGTGCATCAGACGGTTGACAAAACGGGCAATAAGGCGGCTGCCGTAAATCGGATCGGGAAGGACTTCCCTTTTGGGTACTGGGCCTTTACGAGGCATATTAACTCCCTAAGGTTAATTCTGGTTATTTAGAAGCGGGCAAAACCCGCCTCAAGGACAAAGCTTGGGCTTTGCCCCGGCAACAGGTGCAAACGACATTTTTTGCGAACAGCGCAAGGTCGGTGCAGGGCCAGGTTACTTCGGACGCTTGGCGCCGTATTTGGAACGTCCCTGACGGCGGTCGTTAACACCGGAGGCATCAAGAGTGCCGCGAACGATGTGGTAACGAACACCGGGAAGGTCTTTTACGCGGCCGCCCCGGATGAGCACAACGGAGTGTTCCTGCAGGTTGTGTCCTTCACCCGGAATGTAGGCGGTAACTTCAAGGCCGTTGGTCAGACGCACACGGGCTACCTTACGAAGCGCGGAGTTCGGCTTTTTGGGAGTAGTGGTGTACACGCGGGTGCAAACTCCGCGGCGCTGAGGGCAGGCTTGAAGCGCAGGGGTCTTTTTTCTTTTGACCACTGCCTTGCGTTCATTCCTGATAAGTTGGTTGATAGTAGGCATTTTCCCTCCAAAGGAATTATTTGGTCTTTGCCTTGGGGCGGCAAGAATAGCTTGCGGCCTTTTTTACTGATAAACAGCTTCGCCCGGATAAAATTCGGACGAAGCTGTTCTGCATACTCTGGTTGATAAATATTGTCAAGTTAAATCCGGAATTTAAGGCTTAACTTGATTCTGCACTAAGCGGTTTTATAGCAGATAGCCAGATGAATTGCGAGGCTTTTTTGTTTTTGAAAAGGGCTTTCCTTGTTTGAGGGGTATGCCCGAAAATTACCGGACCGTTTGCGTGTGCTGCGTATGGCGGCTTTTCCCACGGTTTTGGCGGCGGCTTGAAAACTGCAAGCGCGCTTTTAACCTTTGGCGCAAAGCCTGTTAACAATAGAAGTGGTGGAAAAGTCGTTCAGAAGAGGCAGGGAAAGCACCCGGCCCCCTTCGGCCCTCACCACGTCGGCCCCCACAATCGTTTCCGGCCGCCAGTCGCCGCCTTTCACCAGAACATTGGGCCGCAGTTCCCTGATCAGTTCAAGCGGGGTATCCTGATCGAAAATTACAACAAGATCTACGCTTTCAAGGTGGGCCAGCACATATGCCCGCTGCTCCTGGGGGTTGACCGGGCGCTCGGGCGATTTGTTCAGGCGGCGTACGGACGAGTCGGAATTAAGGCCCAGCACCAGCTTGTCGCCTTCGGCTTTGGCTCTGGCCAGCAGGTCCACGTGTCCTGCGTGCAGTATGTCGAAGCAGCCATTGCTGAATACTACAGACAAGCCGTCGTTTCGCCATGCCTGGGTTTGGGCTTTTGCCTGTTCCCACGATTTGATTTTGGGATGGGTGAGCGGCATTGCGCGGTCCTAATAATTAAAGTCCAGGTTCATTGCCTTGCGCGCTCCCATCATGGTTTTTTGGGCTTCCTCGCGTGCCTTTGCGGTTCCTTCCTTCAGCACCTCTTTGATCTGTTCGGGCGTAAGGGAAGCTCTGCGCTCCTGTATGGGAATCAGGAATTTTTCAAGGTTGCCGATGAGTATCTTTTTACAGTCAACGCAGCCCAGAGAGGCGGAAGTGCAGCCTATGCGGATTTCCCTGCGTGTGGCCTCGTCCGTTAAAAGTTCGTGATAGGGATACAGGTTGCAGATATCGGGGTTGCCCGGATCTGTGCGGCGCAGGCGGTTTTTGTCGGTGAGCATGCCGCGTACCTTTTTGGTTATGTCAGCAAAATCGTCTGAGAGGAAAATCGCATTTCCATAGCTTTTGCTCATCTTGCGCCCGTCCAGACCGGGGCAGCGTGCGGCGGGGGTAAGCCGGGCCTGGGGTTCTGGGAAATATTCCCCGTAAAAATTATTGAAGCGGCGGGCAATCTCGCGGGTGAGCTCCAAATGGGGCAATTGGTCTTCGCCCACCGGAACCCAGGCCGGGCGGTACATCAGGATGTCGGACGCCATGAGCACCGGATAGCCCAGGAAGCCGAGGTTTCCCAGGTCTTTGTTTGTTATTTCTTCACGCTGTTCTTTATATGTGGGGTTGCGT
This sequence comes from uncultured Desulfovibrionaceae bacterium, assembly GCA_964505745.1. Taxonomy (GTDB): domain Bacteria; phylum Desulfobacterota; class Desulfovibrionia; order Desulfovibrionales; family Desulfovibrionaceae; genus RGIG1962. The sequence continues at coordinate 4,714 of CAZDJL010000046.1, forward strand.
TCCAGCCAGGATACGGGGGTAATCATGCCAAGCAGCAGGGCCAGCTCGGCATGCTCCAGCACAAGCGACTGCTGGAAGATGACGCTTTGCTTCGGGTCGAGGCCGCAGGCCATCCAGTCGCGCACCATTTCAATCACGTATTCTTTAATATCTTTTGTGTTGGCATAGTCCGAGGTAAGCGCGTGCCAGTCGGCCACAAAGAAAAAACAGGGCATTTCAGACTGCAGCTTCAGCCAGTTTTTAATCGCTCCGAAATAGTGACCCAGGTGAAGGGGGCCGGTTGGTCTCATGCCTGAAAGAGTACGTGGGGTCAAGCTCATATTAAACTCCAGCTATTGAAATAAAGTCCATTGCCAAAGCGGGGGCAGGTTGAAAATTTTTATTATAATGTTGGTTGATTCTAAAAGCAGCGGGCCAAGCACCTTCCAAAGCATCCCGGTGGCCAGCAGCACAATTACTATAATCATCCCGTAACGGCCTATTTTCACATATGAGTTGCCGATGCTGCGGGGCAGCACGCTGTACAGGATATGGCTGCCGTCCATGGGAGGAATGGGCAAAAGGTTGAACCAGGCCAGCAGGATGTTTATCCATATTCCGGCCTCAAGCACCTGCCAGAGGGCCGGTGTGCTGGCCGCCACTTCGCGCAGGAAAGGAACGCCTGCAACCAGCAGCATCAGCAGGGCAAACACGATTGCAAGCATGAAATTGGTGAGCGGGCCGGCAAAAGAGGTTATGGCCATATCCCTTACTGGGTTTTTAAAATACCTGGCGTTTACCGGAACCGGTTTGGCCCAGCCTATGGCGAAAGGGGCGAACAGGGCGGTCAGTATGAATACGAGCAGGCCTGTGGGGTCAATGTGCTTGACCGGGTTCAGGGTAAGCCTGCCCAGCATTTTCGCTGTGGGATCGCCAAAGCGGTAAGCCGCGTAGCCGTGGGCCACTTCATGCAGAATAATTCCCAAAAACATGGGAATCAGGAAAATGGCAACCCGTTGAAAGTCTATTGCGTTAATATCGAACATATGTGGTTTTTGGGTATCACTATAACCCCTCCCGGTCAACTTGTTAACGTGTAAGTTCGCGCCCATGCCGCGCAATGCCGCATTTGTCCACCGGCCAAGCCGCAAGCGGGCATGGCCTTTAATGAAAGCCTGGCTTTCAGGTTTGAGTTTCAAGCGCGCTGTATGCCGCCGCAAAATTCCGTCCGCCGTGCGCGTTCGCAGGCGAGTGAACGCCGCCTTCGGGATGTGCCTGCCAATCAGCCTTTTTTGAGGGGGCGAGGGGCTGTATATTTTTGCGTGGCATCATAGTATAATATTTTTTCAAAAGCTTTTGCGGGGAGACATTGAGTTAAAATGCAGCAATGGATCATACATGTTGATATGGATGCGTTTTTTGCTTCGGTAGAGCAGTTGCTTGCCCCGGAGCTCAAAGGCAGGCCTGTTATTGTGGGGCACGATAACAGGGGGGTGGTCTGCGCCGCATCGTATGAGGCGCGGGTGTTCGGGGTGCGCTCGGCCATGCCCATTATGCGCGCAAAAAAACTGTGCCCGCATGGGGTTTTTGTGCCGCCCCGGCATGGGGTGTATGAAGATGTTTCCCATAAAATAATTGAGATTTTCAAGAATTTTTCGCCGGTTGTGGAACAGGCCTCCATAGATGAGGCCTATATAGACGCAACCGGCATGGAGGGGATTTTTGGCAGCCCTGGCGAGCTTGGCCGGCGAATAAAAGATGCGGTTTTTTTGGAAACAGGGCTCACCTGCTCGGTGGGGATAGCCCCAGTCAAGTTTCTTGCCAAAATCGCGTCGGATATGAATAAGCCTGATGGGCTTTATATAATTGAGCCGGAAGGAATGGAAAATTTTTTGCGTTCCCTTTCTGTGGCCAAAATTCCAGGGGTGGGGCCTCGCACCCAGGAAGTGCTCACCCGGCTGGGCGTGAAAACCGTGGGGGACGTCTGGCGTCTTCCTGCCGGAGTGCTGGAGTCGCGGCTTGGGAAAATGGGAGAGGTGATTGCGCGCCGTGCTGCAGGAATTGACCCGTCAAAGGTAGAACCTTGCAGGGTGCCCAAGTCGGAAGGGTGCGAGCATACTCTTGACACGGACACGCTGGACAGGGAATGCCTGAGAAAATATCTGCTGTACCAAAGCGAGCAGGTAGCCGCAGGCGTGCGCAAGATGGGAACTGCTGCGCGCACGGTCACCCTGAAAGTGAAATTTTCAGATTTCAGGCAAATAACCCGCTCACATACTTTCGGTATGCCCGTTTCGTCAACCAGAGTTGTCTACCACACGGCTTGCCACTTGCTGGACAGGCTGGATCTTAATTTGCCGGTGCGTCTCATCGGGGTGTCCCTTTCCAACTTCGCCTGGGCCGAGAACGAGTTCATAAGCCTTGAAAAAGGCATTCTTCCGGGTTTGGAGCTTCGCCCTGAATTGAAAAAAAACGACAGAGGGCAGAATCCGCCGGATTTTCCTCCTGCCTGTTTTGAAAATGGCGATGCCGGGTCAAACCTTGATGCCGCCATTGACCGGGTGCGGGAAGTGTTCGGGCGGGACGTGATCAAGCGGGCCAGCCT
>CAZDJL010000047.1:0-7263 GCA_964505745.1 uncultured Desulfovibrionaceae bacterium
TATTTATGTGTCGCCTTCACAAATCCGCCGATTCAATTTGCGCAAAGGAGATGTAGTTTCCGGACAGATTCGCCCCCCGAAGGAAGGAGAAAGATACTTCGCCCTTTTAAGAGTTAATGAAATAGGTTACCAGCCTCCTGAAACGGCAAAAAACCTCGTTCTTTTCGACAACCTGACTCCTGTTTACCCCAACCGCCCCCTGCGCATGGAAAATGGCGCCGAAAACTATTCCAATCGTGTTATTGATCTGCTTTCACCTATAGGCTGCGGGCAGCGCTGTGTTATCGTGGCCCCTCCCCGCACCGGCAAGACCATGATGCTCCAAAGCATTGCCAACGCAATCAATGAAAACAATCCCGATGTTTTTCTGATTGTGCTCCTGATAGATGAACGCCCGGAAGAAGTTACCGATATGGAACGCACCGTGAAGAACGCAGAGGTGGTAAGCTCCACCTTTGACGAGCCCCCGACCCGGCATGTTCAGGTTTGTGAAATGGTTCTGGAAAAAGCGAAGCGCCTGGTTGAACGCAAGCATGACGTAGTTATTCTGCTCGACTCCATTACCCGCCTTGGCCGCGCCTACAATGCGGTAACCCCGTCTTCGGGCCGGGTGCTTTCCGGCGGCCTTGACGCAAACGCCCTGCAACGCCCAAAACGCCTGTTCGGAGCCGCCCGCAACCTGGAAGAAGGCGGAAGCCTTACCATCATCGCCACAGCTTTGATTGATACCGGTTCACGCATGGACGAAGTTATTTTTGAAGAGTTCAAAGGAACCGGCAACTCTGAAATTTATCTCGACCGTCATTTGGCGGAAAAACGAGTATTCCCGGCAATTGACATCAACCGTTCCGGAACAAGAAAAGAAGAACTCCTGCTTGAGGAAGATGTGCTGAACCGGGTTTGGATTCTGCGCAAACTGCTTGCTCCCATGCTATCAATCGACAGCATGGAATTTTTGCTGGACAAAATGCGTGGCACCAAAAGCAACAAAGATTTTCTGGACACAATGAACAAGTAGAAGCTTGCCTTTGCATTCCAGATGGCTATTATTAGTGAAACTGCATCTTTTTGTGCGGTTAATCTTTAAAACTTAACGGACGAGATATGTGCCTTGCAATTCCTGCTCGCATTGAAGAGCTGAAAGACGACAATATGGCTATAGTGTGCATAGAAGATTTCACCCCCGAAAACGCGGCCGCAGCCGAAGCCGGGGAAGAACCCTCTGTGACCCGCCTTTCGATTTCCACCATGCTTTTGCCGGAAGAGCCCCAAATAGGAGATTACGTCATGGTGCACGCAGGGTTCGCCATTAACCGCATGGACCCTGAAGAAGCCGCAGATTCACTGCTTCTTTTCCGTCAGCTTGCTACGATGAGAGACCCATAGCAATGGACATATCTCCGTTTTTAGTTTAACTGTACTACAGTTTGCATTCAGGTGAGGAGTCGGCCAGGCTGGTTATTTACCGGCGCTTGCCCGGCAACGGCAGAATCATCACCTGCCAGAGGGCGGACTTTTCAGAGCCTTTCATGAGAAAAGCTCTGCAAGAATTTTAGCCGCGAATAGCCGTAGGCGTGCTGGCTGCCGTTGCGGATATTTAAAGCGTTAATTTATCTAGTTGAACAGTTCAACTGCGCTACCCGTCATCTGCTCAAATGATGTCGGGTAGCGCATGTTTATTCGGCCTTAATAATCTTATAACAGCCTTTAGAGGAAAAAATGAGAGATTATAAATCTACACTCAATTTACCGGAAACTTCTTTTCCCATGAAGGCCAACCTTGCGAACAAAGAACCTGAAACCCTGAAATGCTGGGAGGCTGCCGACGCCTACGGGGAAATGATTAAATCCAATCAGGGTAACCCGGCTTATGTTCTGCACGATGGCCCTCCATACGCCAACGGTCATATTCACCTTGGCACAGCCATGAATAAGATTATTAAGGATATAATTGTAAAATCCCGCAACATGCAAGGTTTTCTGGCGGAATACGTTCCCGGGTGGGACTGCCACGGGCTGCCGATCGAGCACAAAGTTGCCCAGGAACTCCAGGCAAAGGGAAAAAAGCTGCCTCCAGTCGCCGTACGTAAAATTTGCCGTGAATACGCCAACAAATATCTCGACATCCAGCGTGACGAATTTAAACGCCTTGGCGTGCTGGGCGTGTGGAACAAGCCTTATGTCACAATGGACCCGGAATATGAGTCTGTTACAACAAAAGAGCTGGTAAATTTTATCCGCAGCGGTTCGGTTGTGCGCAACAAAAAACCCATTTACTGGTGCGCTTCCTGTCAGACCGCGCTGGCGGAAGCGGAAGTTGAATATCACGACCACCACTCCGACTCCATTTTCGTGCGTTTCCCTTTAAACGACCCAGCTTTGGGCAAAATTTTTCCCCAGGCGGATTTATCCAAAACTTACGCAGTTATCTGGACCACCACTCCATGGACTCTTCCCAGCAATCTGGCCATAATGGTAAACCCGGAATTCGAATATGTTCTGGTAAGCGCATCTGACGGCTTTTACATTGTTGCCGAAGAGATGCTGGAAGGCTTGCGCGAGCCCTTTGGCTGGCAGAATGCCCAGGTAGTTGGCAAAGTCAAGGGCAGCGCCCTGGAAAGGCTTAAGGCCAGGCATCCGTTTTATGACCGTGAATCTCTGATAATTGTAGCCGATTGCGTAACCCTTGACGCCGGTACCGGCCTTGTGCACAGCGCTCCCGGTCATGGGCCCGACGATTACGTGGCCGGACAGCGTTATGGCCTGGAAGTATATTCGCCCGTGAACGACCAGGGAGTATTCCTGGATGAAGTGGAATTTTTTGCGGGCATGCAGGTGTTTGACGCAAACCCGAAAGTTCTTGCCAAACTGGAAGAAGTTGGCAACCTTCTGGGCAAAAATAAAATCAGCCACTCCTACCCCCACTGCTGGCGTTGTAAAAACCCGGTAATTTACAGGGCCACAACTCAATGGTTTATCCTTATGGATGCCAACAATTTGCGTCAAAAAGCCCTTTCCGCCATCCGCGATGAGGTTGAATGGATTCCTGGCTGGGGAAAGGACCGCATCTACAATATGGTTGAAAACCGCCCCGACTGGTGCATTTCACGCCAGCGCGTATGGGGCGTGCCGATTATCGCCCTGATTTGTGAAAGCTGCGATACCGCATGGAACGACCCTGAATGGGCCGATGCGATTGCGGAGAAATACGCAAGCCACCCCACCGGCTGCGACTACTGGTATGAAACGGATGTAAAGGATCTTGTTCCTGAAGGACTTGCCTGCCCCAAATGCGGCGCGTCCAAATGGCGCAAGGACAGCGACATCCTTGACGTGTGGTTCGATTCCGGCACAAGTTTTGCGGCGGTGCTTGAAAAGCGGAAGGAATGCATATTCCCGGCAGATCTTTACCTGGAAGGGTCCGACCAGCACCGCGGCTGGTTCCACTCCTCCTTGCTGGTAAGCGTTGCCAACCGGGGCGTTGCTCCTTATAAATCGGTGCTCACTCATGGCTATGTTGTGGACGGTGAGGGCAAAAAAATGTCCAAATCCGTTGGGAATGTGATTGCCCCGCATGAGGTGATTGACAAATTTGGCGCCGAAATTCTGCGCATGTGGGTTTCCTCGGTAGAATATCGTGAAGATGTGCGCATTTCAGATGAAATCATTTCCCGCATGGTAGACGCCTACAGGCGCTTGCGCAACACCTGCCGCTATTTGCTGGGCAACCTGAACGACTTCAGCAAATCCGACATGCTTGCCGATGAACAGCTGGACGACCTGGACCGCTTTGCTCTTCACCTCGCGGGAGAAGCCCACCAGAAAGTGCAAGAAGGATACAGCTGCTTTGAATTCCACAAGGCGTTTCACACTCTGCACACGTTCTGCGCCAGCGATCTTTCTTCTTTCTATTTGGATATTATAAAAGACCGTCTTTATGTTTCCGGCAAGAACAGCAAGGCCAGACGCAGCGCCCAAACCGCCATGTACCGGATTCTCATGCAGTTGATTACTGACATGGCCCCCATTCTTTCTTTCACTGCGGAAGAAGTAATGGGACACTTGCCCGAAGGCCTTAAAGCCGACGTAAAAACAGTGTTCGCGCTCAAAGCCGCCCAGCCCGAGTTCAAACTTGACAGCGCCGAGATGGAAACATGGAAACTTCTGCAAACGGTGCGCGAAGAAGTAACTTCCGCCATTGAACCGCTGCGCAAAGAAGGCGCGGTCGGGCATGCGCTTGACACTCATGTGACCATTTACGGAGATGATTCAGTCCTTGGCGGCCTGAATTCTCTAAAAACGGAGTTGCGGGCTTTGTTCATAGTTTCGCAGCTTGATCTGGCTCCCTTTGCTGAAGCTCCTGCAAACGCCCTGCGCTCGGAAAAACTGGCAGGCATGGCGATCGGGGTAGAACGGGCCAAAGGCGAGAAATGCGAACGGTGCTGGGTGTACAGCGACAATCTCGGCTCAGATCCGGATTATCCCGCCATTTGCCCTCATTGCACAAACGTACTTAAAGAAAATTAACTGTCTGCCCGCAGATTTTTCTGCGGGCAACTTTTTTATTCTAAGCATCCCAGAGGCAGTATGCGCGTCCGTTACCTTGCATTCTTCGCGATTAGTTTTTTTATTCTCGGCCTGGACCTGTTCACAAAGAGAATGGCTCTTGAAAATCTTGCCAACTCCTCCCCTGCGGAAATAATTCCCGGATTTTTCAATCTTGTACTGGTCTTCAATTCCGGAGCGGCATTTGGCATTCTAAACAATGCCGACACCACGTGGCAAACCTGGCTATTTCTGATTGTAACTTTGCTCGCCATAATTCTGATCATCCATCTGCTCAGAACCATGGTGCAGGACAAATTTTCTTTTCTGGGCCTGGCCTTCATTATGGGCGGAGCCCTGGGAAACATGCTGGACCGCCTGCGCTATCAGGCTGTAGTTGATTTTTTGGATTTTTATGTGGGAAGCTGGCATTGGCCCGCCTTCAATGTGGCAGATATCGCCATCTGTGTTGGGGCCGGGCTTGTAATGATCTCCCTTTGGAAAAAACCGGACCGGACCAAAAAGAAATAGACATGATTGCGGGCTTTGAAAATTTATCTGTTTTTAAGTTTATAAATAAGTTTGACTTAACCCCCGCAATTATTTTAATATTACTATTCATCCCCGTGTTGCCGGGCTTATGCAGGAGATGGCGCGAAAGCCATTCTTTGCTTGCTTTCCGGGGAGATGCCCGGGATGTGAACTTGCGTCCCCTTCCGTAGGCAAATGGCAAATTATTTTGCAGGCCCACGGCGGGAAATAGGCGGCGCCTCTCCAGAAAACAGATGCGCAGCAACAAACTGACTTCAACAGGGAAATAATATGAACAAGACCTTTTTCAAGACCTTGGTTACCGTTTCTGCTCTATCCTGTTTTTCTTTAAGCCTTTCCGCCTGTGTTAGCGGCAGCGGGGGCCAGTCTGGAGGCGACTTGAATAGCAGAGTCGCCAGTTTGGAGGAAAGGGTGAACACCCTGAACACCCAGGTGGATGGAACCCAGTCGGCCGAGGTCTGGAACCGCATGCAAAAGATGGAAAGTGACCTTTCCATAGTCCGCAACCAGATGACCGATCTGGATACTCGCATGAGCGGCCCTAAAGGCAACCAGGTAATGTCCGCCAACGAACGCCTTGACCGTATGGAAGCGGCCCTCAAAGAAATTTCAACCCGCCTCGGAATTCAGGTGGAGGCGCTGGAAAAACCCTATGCTCCGGCAACAGCGCAACCTGCTGCTGAGAGCAGCGCCGCAGCATCCTCATATGCGGCAGCGCCCGCGGAAGCTTCTGCCGCAGCTCCGGCAGCCGAAGACAGCGCGGCCCAATCTTCCGGAAGCCAAATTATTAACTCGGACGGCACTGTGACCGTGCTGATTAATGGCGTTCCCAGACGTGTGCCGGTAAATCCGAATGCGGCTCAGGCAGGTTCCTCCTCCGCAGAGCCACAGCCACAGGCGGCTCAGGCCCCTGCTTCAGCAAACAACGACGTTGCCAAAACCCTTTATAACCGGGGTTTGGAGTTCTTCAACAAATATCAATACAATGAAGCTCTTACCTGCTTTAAGGATTTCACCTCAAACTATCCTGATAATTCCCTGGCCGGAAACGCATGGTTCTGGCAAGGCGAATGCAGCTATCAGCTTCAGGACTATCCCGGTGCAATTGTGGCCTACCAAAAGGTAATTACCGCTTTCCCCGACAATAACAAATATCCGGCCTCGCTTTTAAAGCAGGGCATGGCGCTTTCCTCCAATGGAAACCGCGATCAGGCGAAAGTGCGCTGGCAAGAGCTGGTAAACCGTTTCCCCGGAACTCCGGAAGCAACCCGCGCCAAGCAGCTTTTAGCTGGCAAGAAATAGCTCTGGTCAATGGGAGGGCGGCATATGCCCAATGCAAAAAAAACTGATTTTGCAAGCATTGATGTTTATGTAAAAGGCATGATGCGCCTGCTTGATTCACCATCGGAAATGCCTATTTTCAATGGCTATATGGATGACGATCAAAACTTTTCAGAATTGATCGCCAAGAGCAAACTTCCAGAGGAAATACTGGTATTCATGAAAAACATGAGTTCCAAGCTTGACCATATTATTGGCGTGCTTGAACAAAACAAGATGGAGACAAATTTTCCGATCGACATTGAAGTCTACAACATCAGCGCCTCTGAGCTTTTGTTTAAAACCAGGGAAGAATTCGCCCCAAACAGCTTTGTGGAGGTGGTTCTCCCCCTTGCCCAAATGTCGCTGAGCATTGTTGGGGGAATAGGGAAAATAAAAAACATGGTTCACCCAAAGTTTGGCAAAGTGTGGAAATTTTCATTTACCCGTATCCGTGAACAAGACCTTGAAGCTATTGTTCATTTCGTATTCCAGCAAGAAAGAAAACGAATTCGTGAAATCAGGTGGGATTAGTTTTTTATCTTCCTGCCATTAAAAAACATTCTTTTTACAATAAAACGATATAATTTTGGGAAAGCCCGTTGTTAATTGCAGCGGGCTTTCCGTTGTTGTGTGCGTGCACATAAAGGAAGAATGCTTAAAAGCCTTGACCGTTTAAAACATTTTTCGCCACACACAAGGCGGGCCTTGTATGTGCCCTGGCGGGGGCGAGGCAAGAAACCTCGCAGAAAAGACAATGCCGCTAACCCAAAAACTGGCGACGCTATCCAGACCATACAAAGCAGCATCATGCGGTCTGCCGATGAAGTGGGTAAACAAAATTAG
>CAZDJL010000048.1:0-1854 GCA_964505745.1 uncultured Desulfovibrionaceae bacterium
CGTTCTTCCGCTTCAACAATAACCACAAGCTCGGCAAGCATGTCGGCATGCAGACGCACGCGAACAACATGTTCACCCAAAGCGCGGATCGGTCCGTCCATAAGAATACTGCGGCGGTCAACCTCAAGGCCCTGTTCGGCAAGTCTATCCGCAATCATATGCGTGGTTACAGAACCATAAAGTTTGTCGTTTTCGCCCACGCGCATAACAATCTTTATCGGGTTGGCGCTGATTCTCTCACCCAAAGAAGCGGCTGAGGCTCTGACTTCCGCCATTTTAGCCTCCAGCTTTTTGCGCTCAAGCTCAAACACTTTGAGATTGCCCTCGGTAGCCAGCATGGCCATTCCCTGAGGAAGCAGGAAATTGCGGCCATAACCGGGACGAACGTCCACCACAGTGCCGAGGGTGCCAAGATTTTCTACGTCTGATCTAAGAATTACTTTCATGCAAGCCCCCTTTAAACAACGCTCTTTTTCTTCACGTCAGTAGAGTGAGTGGCGGTGTAAATCAAAAGGGCCATCTGACGGGCGCGCTTGATTTCAGTGGTCAACTGGCGCTGGTGGAATGCACAAGTGCCGGTGATGCGACGGGCAATTATTTTGCCGCGCTCGGTCAGAAAATCACGCAGGATATCATAACGCTTATAGTTCAGCGGAACTTCCGAATCTGCACAGAAACGGCAGAATTTACGGCGAGGGCTGAATTTTTTCTTGAAGCTCATTAGTTTGCCCCTCCTTCCATTTCATCTTCCAGCTTTACAGTCATAAACTTCAAAAGGCCTTCGGTAATACGCAGGTTGCTCTCAAGCTCGGCCACAATTTCGCCGGGGCCGAGATATTCCAGGCGCACGTAGTAGCCGCGGTGCTGTTTCTGAACAGGATAGGCCAGGTCGCGCATTCCCCAAACATCCACTTCACTGATTTTTCCCTGGGAACGCTCCACCACTCCCTTGATTTTATCAAGGGTGGCTTCACGCGCATCCAGCGGAAGTTCGGGAGAAATGAGCAGCAAAGTCTCAAACTTTCTCATAAATTTAACTCCTCACGGTCTTAAATGGCCCATGCTTCATGCACGAGCGAAGATTAGTCGTTCTTTATATATATAGGCAAGGGGCCTGTCAAGGACAAATGCACAGGCAAACCGTTACTCCCGCCTTCCAAAAAATATTCCCGAAATTACCCGGGATAATTCCTCGCATTCATCGAACCAAGCAGGCAAAATGCTTCATATGGAATAGTTCCCCACCATGCGGCAAGCTCGTGCGATGTGACCGGGTTATCCCCTTCGCCTCCCAAAATATAGGCGAAATCGCCCTCCGCCGCTTCGGGCTGATTGCTCGTGTCCACGGCCACAAGCTGCATGCAAATGCGCCCAAGTACCCGGCAGCGCTTTCCGTTGAGGCTCATTTCAGATTTATTGGCCATGCCACGGCTATACCCTTGCGCATACCCCGCAGCCACTATAGCCACCCGCATGTCTTCAGGCGCAGTGAAAGTTCCCCCGTAGCTTATGCTCTCCCCCTTGAGCAACGGATGAACCTGCACCACAGGCGCCTTCACCTGCATGACCGGCTTTAGCGCCGCATCTATTTCCGGTCGGTTGAGTTTCGTTCCGAACAAGGGGTTTGCCCCATACAGCGCAAGGCCGGGGCGCACATAATCCGTGGCGAATTCTTTTGAGTAGGCCAGCAGGCCGGCGGAATTGTAAAGCGAGGTTTTTATTTCCGGAAAGCGCAACTTCACGGCCCGCGCCACATCCTTGAAAACTTCTATCTGACGCAGTGTGGCCTGAACGCCACCATCCTCATCGGCAGAAGCAAGGTGTGAAACGGCAAGAACCGGCTTCACGCAGGGG
>CAZDJL010000048.1:1954-7255 GCA_964505745.1 uncultured Desulfovibrionaceae bacterium
TTTTCAATAGCCAGGTCAACATCCTCAGGCGCCAACGCGCCCAAAAGAGCAAGCACAGAGCCGCCAAAACCGGTTTCGCGCAGCAGGGCCCCCTCTTCAACAGTGCCCACGGCAAGCTGTTCCGCTCCCGCCCCGGCCAGGGTCCTGCACACAGGCACAATTCCATGCCCATAGGCATCGGCTTTGATTACCGGCACCAACATGGAAGAAGTCTGCTTTTTCAAATAAGCATAATTCGCCGCAAGCGCAGGCAGGTCTATCTCAACCTTTGCAGGGCTTTGCGCCTGCGGGTCCAGGCAATAAGCATAATTTCTGTTTTCACGCATGGCTAAACCGCCCATAAATTTTTAATTAATCCCACCCGACACCTTTTCCTGAGAGGGAAGCTGTGCTAAGACTTGCATTCAGGGCCAAAGGCGCAAAAAACATGGAGACATGGACAAGCCCCTGTTTATTTCATTTGGCACAAAGGATTCAAGGCTTTCAACAACCTTAATGAATACACGCGATTCTGACATTACTTTTTTGCACCCCAAAAGGCAACTCCATAAGCGGCGTTCTTTAAGCGAACCTGTGCGCCGCCAGCTTCTTGCGTGTATTCTCGCCGGGGTCCTGGCCGCCGTCTTATCCCCCACTGCATTTGCGCAGCAAAGCCAGGAGCCTTTCGGCTTCGGCGTTGCAGGAGAGCCCGCGCCAAGCACGCAAAACCCCGCCAAGCCAGACCAAACGCAGCCGTGGGGCCCCCTGATAAACGTTCAGAGCGGAGTGGTCCCCGCTCAAACGGACAATTCTTTTCCTCCCAGCCCCGCTTCCCGCGACAGCACGGTAAACACCTGGCGGGCTCCGGTGGTTGAGTCCGGCCCTAAAGCAGAAGAGCCGGAAGAATCGTGGAATCTCTCGGCAAGCAAAGTGACCGGCTACACCACAAACCAGATTCTTGAAGCGGAAGGCAATGTGCGCCTTGAACGGGGCGAGGAATACCTTATTGCGGACTATGCCCGTTACTATGGCGCAACCGGATGGGTGTACCTGAAGGGCAACGTGCAGGTATATTTCGGAAAAGACCGGCTGAGCGCCAAGGAAGCCGAGTTCGACATCGCTAACAAGGTCGGCTGGCTTAAAGACGGCGAAGTGTTCATGGAAGGCCCCCACGCCTACTTCTCGGGCAAGCGGATCAACAAGCACTGGGGCGATATGTACTCATTTCGCGAGGCAAAAATCACCACTTGCGATGGCGATGTGCCGGCCTGGTCCATGAGCGCGGACGAAGCCATTGTGGAAATAGACGGCTACGCCCGCCTGTGGAACACTTCATTCAAAGTTAAGGAACAATCCGTGGCATATTCGCCATATATGGTTATTCCCGCGAAAAAAGAACGCCAGAGCGGATTTCTGATTCCAGATGTAGGCTACAGCCACGACAATGGGGCGATGCTGAATATTCCTTTTTTCCTTGATGTTGACAAAAGCCAGAACCTCACCCTCAACTCCGACATAATGACGAAACGGGGAGTCATGCTGGGATCAGAATACTGGGCCCGCCCCGACACCAACGACCAGTTGTGGATGCGGGCGGACTGGCTGTCTGATTCGGAAACCAGCAGCGCGAAAACGGAAAACGGCCTTAAACGCGATAACAAACAGCGTTTCTGGCTGCGCGGAATGTATGACGGCACACTCACCAACAGCCGCTGGCGGTTGAAGGCCGATGTGGACTATACATCCGACCAGGATTTTCTGCGTGAATTCAGAAACCGCCCGGGCATGTACAACGACACAAGGGAAACCCTGTCCAATCTGTTCGGGCGCGAGCCCAGGCCCTGGTCCAGCAACCGGGTAAGCGAAACCCAGCTATTCCGCGAATGGGACCGGATGAGCTTTTACGCAGGAATGCGCTACGAGCAGGACCCCGCCCTGGGCCACGGAAACGCAGGACACTCCAGCGACACTATTCCCCAGAAACTTCCGGAATTTAATATGTTCCTCAACAAAGGCAAACTTGTTGACACCCTTCCGCTTGAAGTTGTGGCAGAGGCCCAGGCAGTGAACTTTTACCGCCCCACAGGCTCCACCGGGCAGCGCTATGACCTCTCCCCCCGCGTTTCTCTGCCCGTTCACACCAAATATTTTTCGCTGGAACCCGCAGTGGGGCTTCGGCAAACCAGCTATGAAACGGAAACAACCGAAACGGTAAAATGGGACACGGGCAACAATACAAAAGAAAGCCGCACCCTGGGTGAATTCGAGATTACCGCTTTTTCCGAGATTGCCAGGCTGTACAGCCTGAACAGCGGGATTGAGGCAAACAAGGAAAATGTGGGGCAAAGCGAATGGATCAGCATGCGCCACAGCATCCAGCCCCGTGTAAATTACCACAAACTGACCGATCAGAATCAGGCCAACCTGCCGTATTACGACTCGTTGGACCGCCTCCCCGCCCGGGACGAAATCACTTACTCAATCACAAATGTGCTTGGCGTGCACAACGAACAGATCAGCCTGGACAAGGACAAAAACCCCACAAAGGCATCGTCGTATCTCGATTTCATCCGGTTCAACCTGGAGCACGGGTTCGACTTTAAAGAAGCCCGCCGCTCAAATGACCTTGATGAATACCCCAAGCGTCCACTCATGGATGTGCTGGCCGACCTTGAAATAACCCCCAAAGAATACATCAGCCTGAATTCCCGCACGTGGGTTTCGCCATATAGCGGTGATGTAACCCGCCATAGCCACAGCATAACCCTGCGCAAGCCGCAATGGGGCTATTGGACGACAGGCCTGGATTTCCGGAATGAGCCTGACGAATATTGGCGAAAGAGGAAATATCTTGATGAACGCCAAGCCTATCTGCTTTATCAGGGCCTGGTCACCCGTGAAGATGTGAAATGGGGGCGCTATGACAGAAAAGTGGACATGTGGCGCAACATATTCCAAATTGACGCCTTTGAGCCGTTCTCCTTAAGAGTGGAGCACTGGTATGACCTGGAAGACCACCACCCGCTGGAATACCGCGTTTCCCTTGATTACATCCACCAATGCTTTATCATCTCCGGCAATATGTATTGGGACAGCGATGACACAGGTTTTGGAGTATCCTTTTCACTGCCGGGTTTCTGGAATTAAAAAATATGAAAATTCATCTTGTTTCCCGCAACATTCTTGTTTTGGGTTGTCTTCTGGCCAGCGCCCTCACTTCCGGATGCGCCCTTTTTGATTTCGGAAAGCCTGAGGGCAACATAAAGGTCAGCACCCAAACCGCTTTCAGTGATTGTTTAAAAATGTGCTATGACAGCGACACAAAGACCAGAAACAGCTACAGTTCCTGCCTGGATGGATGCGGACGGGCGGCTGCCACCTATCCGCTGAAAAACGAGCTGTACAGCACGCCTCAAATTTGTGAGGAAGAAGTAGGGGCAACGCGCAAGGAGGGGGCGTCCAAAGCTCCAGGCCTGTGCGCCAATGCCGGCGACTACCGGCGGGTGAAAGGCTGCGAGGAAGGTGTGACCACCTTTTACCGCGTGCTTACGAGCTACAGTGCCTGTGAACCCGTTCACCCCGAAGAGCACGCCATTCTTGAAGCTCCCGGCCAGGGCCGCCCAGAAGACGGGCATGTTGTTACCCAGGACCTCAGCGAATAAATATGGCACAGGAAAAAAAACACCCGTTTGAGTTGGAGCAAGAGCCCGAAGCTCCCAGCCGCTCGCAGCTGAAGCGCGACAGCGCCGCATTGCAAAAAACAGGAGAAGAGCTGGCGGCCCTTTCGCCAGCCCTGTGGGACAAGTTTTCCATTTCAAAAGACATGCGGCAAGCCCTGAACGAGTTTTTACGCGTCAGGGGGCATGAAGCCAAACGCCGCCAGCTGCAATATATCGGGCGCCTGATGCGCAATGAAAATGCAGACCAGATAGAGCATGAGCTTGCCGAGCTGAAAACCGGGCATGAGCATCAAACTATGGAGTTCCATGCCCTGGAAGGTTTGCGCGACCGGATTATTGAAAGCGACGCAAATGCCTGGGATGAAGTAAACAAGCTTCTTGAAGGCATGGGGGAAGAGGAAAAAAAGGAATGGACAAAAAAAATTGAGACATATGCCAAAGCCGTTAGAGAGAAGAATGACAAAAAAGCATTCCGCTTTCTTTTCCGCACATTAAAAGAGATTCAGGCCAACAGCGACGGATAGCAGAACCAAAGCCTTCTCCCAAACCGCTGCCAAACTATTTCCGTTCCATGCCACAGCCCACGGCCTGAATGACGCCTCCCTCAAAATTCCCAAGCCATACACCAGAAACACCAGCGGTAAAACAGATGGCAGATGCCGTGAAAAATAAAGGCCTTCCAGGCACGTTGCACGCAAGTAATACCGGATAAGATTTTTTCCCTGCTTCCAGTGCAACACAGCAGATTTGCCCCCCACATGAGCCCGGCCCCCAGCCCTATTTTCAACCCTGCCCAGTTAAAGCTTTAACGCTTTGCAATAAAAAAGTTCTCCTATCTCTTGACTGTAGGCCGTGAGGGGTTAATATTTTTAAAGCTGCCATTAAATTGTGATGATTAGGCAAACCTAATCTATTTGCCCTAGGTGATATAAGAAAATCTTATCAAACGTTTAGGAGGAAATATGTTAAACCTGCTTAATAAAATCGACAGTTCACTCGCATCACTTCGTCTCGCCATGGTAACCGATGATTCGTCCTTGATCGACTCATCCATTGCCGATATCAAAAAAAAGCTTTCTGAAGTTGCCTCTCATCCAGCCGCCAAAAAATATGCCGCCGCCGCCGCAGAGTTTGAAAAAGAGCTTCCCAAAGCCCTGGACGCATTTGCCGCTGCCGCAAAAAAGAACAAAGATCAGGCTGTAAAAGCTCTTGATGCCGTAACCAGGGTGATGAGCACCTTTAAGCCCATTGTTGAAGATCAGCCCACCGACAGAAATCACATCTGACCTCGCCCGGCTAAAACCCGGCCTTTTTGCCGGGTTTTGTTTGCAGCGAAATTATATTTGGAAAGCCTCCCATTTTGCGGGAGGCTTTTTAAATGCCGCAGCAAATTCATCGCCATAATTGCAAATTTGCCTGTGCCGCCCGGCAAATTCAAAACGCCCGCAGGCGCAGGCAAATTTTTCCGCTTCATGCGAACAGCAAATTTCAGGTTTCACTCATGCCCCCCTTTCGGTTGTTTGCCCGCAATTTATTTACAGGCTGTAAGATCCTTTTAATAAATCACAAGGAAGTTACATTTACCAACCAGGGTAAGCTGGCTTTAAGACTTTCCCGCCGGGGTTAACGCCGGAAGAATGAG
>CAZDJL010000049.1:0-7176 GCA_964505745.1 uncultured Desulfovibrionaceae bacterium
TCATCAGCAAATGTTTCCAGATAAAACCCGTGCAGCTCGGTTGGCTGCAGGCGGTCAGGCTTGAGAATAAAACAATCGCTATAACTGCGCACAAAGCTGTTTTACTTTGAAGCATCGTTCACTCCCTTCATTATTTGCTTGCCAAGCTCGCTTCCCTGCTCTCCCATGTAGTGGGCAAACACTTCCTCTTTTTGATGTTTGTAGTGGATGGGGTGGAACCGGGAAGGCAGATAATAGGAATTGTGAATGCCTGTTCTTCCGGCCTCTTCTCTCATGTTCAATTTGCCCGGCTGAAAGCCCGCACTCAATCTATTCAGCAGTTGCGTTGGACTTTCTGCCCAAAGGGTCGTTTTTCAGCTTCACTTCAATGTCAAGGCAAAGTTCAGGCGGGTTGGCAAACGGGCGGAAAATACAGGTGTTTTCAAACTCAAAGTCTGCCGCAGTCAAAACGGGCTCGTCAGGGCATGCCCCGATTGGAGAAACTTCATATTCAATTTGTTTGAGCCCGTTCTCGGAGAGTTCAAATTCCAAATATGAGGAAAACCCATCTTCATGCATTTTAACGATATGGCTGTATCTGTTCACACGTTTGGTTTCGATGATTCTGTTCAGCAGACGATCCATAGCGTAAATGTGTAAATCCGTTTTTTTTGAATAGTCCAGCGAAAGAATCAGCCTCGTTTCAGGGTCGCGTTCCAGCTTCACATACCCCACATAAAAAGGCATCTCCATGCCGTCAAGTTGCCGCAAACGTTCTTCATGACCATAAGCAAAAGGTATAAATGCGCTGCCCGCAACCGCATAATGGCGGTATATGCAGTATGGCAACAGGTGCGGCATTTTGGCCTGGGCATATGGGAAACCCAATGCCCAGACAAAGAACAGGCTGATTACAATTCGCTTGACCATTCCTGGCTCCGATTATTAGAAGATTTCATCAGCAAATGTTTCCAGATAAAACCCGTGCAGCTCGGTTGGCTGCAGGCGGTACAGGTCGTTGCTTACAGACGGAGGCATATAGCAGTCCACATTGCTGCCAAAAACCTGCCTGCGTTTTTCGGGTGGCATGTTGTTTTTGTGCACATGACCACTTTCATGAAATAATGTGCCTAAAACTTTGCCAAAGTCAATATTTTCTCCCTCAAAAATAGGCCGTTCATTAATGTAAATGTCGTTGCCTTCGGCCATGCCGTTTGCGCTCACACCGGGGCCGAAATCCTTGAGCTCCAGTTTGCCGGTAACAGGTTTGCCGTGCGCATCACGAATGTCCATATTGGCTCTGGCAAAGTTCAGCATTTCCTGCAATTCTTTGCGCACAAGCTGTTTACGCTGCTCCTCCGGCATGTTTTTGTTCTGCCATGCATCCTTAATTCGGGAGGCGTACGCGCCAAGCTCCTCAGACTTGGCCTTAAGGGCGTTCTTCCACTGATTGCCCATTTGCGCTTGCTCCCGGTAAAAAGCCTCAGGCACCATCCGCTGGAAGGGGTAATCGGATTGCAACTTGTCCCACGCCATCATGCGTTCAGATTCTATAGTCTCCAGCTTTAAGTTGATTTTTTCTGTCTCCTCAATTAGTTGCTTATATCTTTTATCGCCCGTACCAACGCGCATCCTCTCCTCGCTCAAGATCTGGGCTTCCCTGGCCAATTCCTTTTTCTTCTGCCTGGCTTGTATTTCGAATTGCTGGAAGCGGGCGAAATCCTTCGCGAAATCCGGACCGTGGGTCAAAGCCAGCATGGCGAACATGTCCTTGTCATCCAGGAACACGGCTTTGGGGTCCTTTTTGCGCAATTCCGCATAAAGCCGGTTTCGGCTTGCCTGGTCGGGGTAGTCCCTCATTATTGCGTCCACATAATCGAGTTTGCCCTCAACCGGCATTACACTAGTGCGTTCGCCCTGATGCTGAATAAACAGCAAAGTAATGACTTTACGCTGCTCCTCGCTTATCATCTGGCGCTCTTCAAGCTTACCCAGTTCTTCAAGGAGGCTCCCTTCATCCTCTGGGTTTAAGCGTGAAATCTGTTTGATTTCCGGCAGCTCAAGCAGCTCTTTGGGCAGTTTGCCAGTCAGCAGGCCCGCAAACTCATTGTTCTGCTGCGGCTGGATAATTCCATGCTTTTTTAAAAGCTGTTCAAACGGTGTTGCTGCAATTGATGAGATTTCATTTTCAAGAGGCATGTGCTCAACGGTTTGAGAAATTGTATCTGTTTGCTCCGCCACATTTTTATAGGTTGGCATCATTCCCTCCGGCCAGTCGCGCAAAAGGCGTTCTGTTGCGCCGAGAAGTGCGGCGGGGTTGTTGGCAAGCGAGGGGTCGCGCTGTTGCAGGGCATTTATTGCCATGCCCACAGGCACGCCGTTCACCCTGCCATTTCCGGCGAAGGCGTCGCCAAGCAGCGCGGCCTGGCTGCGGGTGAGGCCCTGCTGCTGGCAGATGGCGTAAAGCTGCCGTTCTGACTGAATTGCCCCGCTGCCAACCTTTTTAATCGCGTCCAGGGCGGCTTCCCGGTTTTCCGGGGTTTCGGGCGCGGGCTCGCCCATTACTTCCCTGATCAGGGCTTCCCTGGCCGCCTCCGAAATGTTGGCCGTTGCGATCGCTTCCAGCTTTTCCAGCGGGCCAAAGTCCTCTTGAAGGATTTTAGTTCCGGTTTCCCAGTCTCTGGCGGCCCGGACCGCGTCTTCATAGTCCAGATGAAGGCTGAGGCGGGTTTTGAGTGTATCCGCCATTTTACGCTCTTCCATGCCCGCGGTGATTTTTTCAATTT
This sequence comes from uncultured Desulfovibrionaceae bacterium, assembly GCA_964505745.1. Lineage (GTDB taxonomy): Bacteria > Desulfobacterota > Desulfovibrionia > Desulfovibrionales > Desulfovibrionaceae > RGIG1962. The sequence goes on from CAZDJL010000049.1 coordinate 2,766, forward strand.
CGGCGCGCTGCACAGCGGTGTCCAGCCCGGTGAGCTCCTGCAAAATTTCCTGCTGCCGCATATTAATTTTGGCGAACTCCTCCTTTTTTTCAAGTTCGGTTCGAGTTTTTTCCGCCATGCGGGAAAGCCTGCCCAGTTCTTCCTCAGGCAGTGTTTCTGCAAACCGGGAGAGGATGTTTTGGGGTTTATTGGCAAGTGCGCTGCCTTCGGCGCCGGGCCGGGCGGAGCCTGACGCGGCCCTTTCCTTTGCTGCGGGCTGCTTTAGCGCTTCAAAAAATGCGGAAGGGGTGGTTACGGCCAAATTCTGGAAATAGGAACCGATCAGGGCCTGCGTTGCGGCCTGAATCTGCCCGGGGGTGCGGCCCAGGGCGCGCATCTCGTTTTCACGGGTGGCAAGCGCGCCGGAAAACCGCTCCGGCTGCATGCCGCTTATTTGCGTGATCAGGGCGTCGTTGCATTTTTTGTCCACCGCATCAAAATATTGCTGCTGCTTGGTCTGAATTTCGCCCTGCAGCCAGTTTGCGGCCTGGCTGCGGAATTCCTGGGCGCGGGTTGCGATGGCCTGTTCCGCCAGCGGGTTGTTCGCGAATTTGGCGGCCAGTTCCCGGTCCTGCGTCTGGTGCAGTTCGTCCAGTTCGCGAACGATATTGCCTGCGTCCGGGCCCTGGTATTTTTGGGCCAGCTCCTGTTTTTTCGCCTCAAACCGGGCGTTCAGCTCCTGCTCGGCATCAAGCATCTGGGCCACGCCCATCCCGGCCGGGCTCAAGGCTTGCGGGGGAATGCCGTATTTCGCTGCGGCCTGGGCGTTGGCCTGAAATTCTTTCTCGGCTTTGGTTTTTTGCTCGGCCTGGATGTGGGCGGCCTTGATGGCTTCGTCCCTGGCTTGCAGGCTTTGATGGGCGAGCCGGTCTATTTCCGGGGTGCGGCTTTCGTTGCGAATGCGCAGCTGCCGCTGGTCGGTAATCAGGCGGCCGTCCTCATCGTAGTCTGGCACAAAAAGGCTGTGGGGCATGGTATTCTCCTGTTTTTAAGTGGTGGGGGCAAGGGGAAAGGCGGGGCGGGCAGGTTGCATTATTGTTGTATTTTTATTGTTTGGTTTACACTATGCTTTATACCCGGTTTGAGAGGGCCGCCCCGCCTTTGGAAGGATGTTCCGCGCGCGTTTTAACGGCCTGGAAAATGTTCCGTGTGCGCTGGCGCGCGGGGTTGATGGGGATTAGTTTTTGGGGGTATGGCTGGGGTATAGAACTTCCGCCGTGGTAAGCAGGCGGCCCGAACGCTCCCCTTGGGCGGACGGCTCGGCAAGAGCCCGCCCGACTTTGCTCATAAAGCGCACCATTGCCGGGTGGGAGCCAATGCGGGTGTGATTGAAAAGGTCAATCAGTTCTTTAGACGCGTATGTTTCCATGGCGCGGCGGGCGTCGGATATGGTCTGGCGGTAGCCTGGCTGCTGTTTTATTTCGGTGCGCCAGTGCTGTTCTTTTTCCTGCAGTTTTTTGGTGTATTGCTGGAGGCCTCCGCCCACCCGGTTTTCATAGAATCCCGCCAGTTTTTGGGCCTGTTTCTGGGTGATGCCAAGCTGGTGGGCCAGCTCGCGAAAATCTTCCAGAAGTTCTTCATTCACTGCGGTGTTGTCTGCAAAATCGAGGCGGTAGCCTTCTGGCGAATGGGGCACAAAGGTGAGGTTTTCCTCGTTTTCTCCACTGTTTTCACTGGAAAGCGGGTCGTTCTCCGGGGTCATGCCCAGGCTCAGGGCCAGCAGGCTGTCTTCGGAAGCGGGGTTTTCCGCGGTGGCGTTTTCGGCATTTGTTGCAGGCATGTTAGTTTCGTTCATTAATTTCCTCCATCTTGTTGTCTGTTGGGTTTAGCAGGCTTGCGATCAACTCCGGCGCGGCCTCGCTGGCGTCTTTTATGAGCATTATGCCCATCTGGCGTAAGCCTTCATTGAAAGCGGTGCTGTAAGGGTCGTTTGCAAAGCTTGCGCCCAGGGTGTTCGCCAGGGCGAGAAGCCGTTTGTAAAGTCTGGTTCCTGCGGGCAGGCCAAGCACTTCGCGCACGTCGGCAAGCTCCTGCTCGCGGGCCAGTTTTTGGGTGTTAAGCATTGTTTGCTCCCATTATTTGTTTCAGTTGTTCGGGGTTTATGGCTTTTGCCATTTGAGAGACAGCGTCTTCATCCATGTTTTCAAGGGAAAGCCCGGCGTTTTTGGCTGCTTTGGCTGCTTCGCCAACCATTCCCATGCCCTGCGCGAGCGCTCCCATCTGCTGGGACTGCATTTGTTGCTGGGCGCGGCCAGTGCGGATTTCCTCAATCCTTTCATCGCTGTTGATAAGCCCGGGCGGGGTTCCGTACATCTCGGCCATCTGTTCAATCGCCTCATCGCTGTTGAGTTTGTCGAGCGCGGTGGGATAGGCTGCGGCAAGCCCGGTGGTGAATTGAACCATCCGTTCTATGGCGGCTATGCCCTTGGATTGCTGGGCCTGGGCCAGAATGCTTATGAACTCGACCTTCATCTGCTTGTTCCCTATTTCCGGGGGAGGAGAAGGAAGCTCGTTGCGGCGGGCCATGATGCTGTGCACCCGGTAAATCAGCGGCTGATAAAGCTCGCTGCGCAGGCGGTCCAGAGTGGGGCCGAGCTGGAGCATTTTTTCCGAGTTGCGCTCGGCCACTTCTGCGGCAGTCATCTGTTTGGTGGTGTTTGAAAGCATGGTGAACAGGTCGCTGAACAAGGCTTCGCGCACTTGGCGCTGGTAGCCCTCAATCCATACTTGCAGGGCCGACAGATTTGACTTTACCTGATAAAGCGGAGTGATCGCGGGCTGCCCCTGGGCTAGCGGGCTGATATAATTGATCGCGCCCGGCGTTACATTGGGAACGGCTCCCTGTGAGGCCGTGGCTATGTTCAGGGGCGGGTTTACTTCCAGCGCCAGCGCCTTTAGCCCGTCCCGGCGCATCCGTTGCAGCATGGCCATGTCGGGCAGGGCGTCCATTGCCGGGCTGCGCCCATAAATGTCCGACCCTGTGGTGTCCCAGCGGGGGCAAAGGGCGGGAAATTCAAAGTATCCGCCTTCTTCCAGAATGGTTTGCTCGCCGCCAAGCATTATGTATACGGACTTGTAAGGGCGTTCGGGCTTCCGGCCATAAGCGTCGTCATCTGCCGTTTCGGGGCGCTGCGGCTCCGGGTTGGGCTCAATTGCATGAAGCACCTCAAGCCAGCTATGGTTGTCTTCATCCGCCATGCGTTCCACATAATGCGGCACCGTGTCCGGCCAGTGCTGCATCAGCTGGCGCGGGGTCATGCGCAGGCGGCGGTATAGTGTGTCCACCCGTCCCGCAGCGTCCACATCCACTCAGTATTCGCCGGCTGTTAGGGTGCGGCAGCGGATTGTTGTAAAGTCGTCCTCCTCTATGATCATGCAGCCGGTGCCGAAAGTGGACAACTCGTTGTAAAGCAGATGAACCTGATCGTAGAAATTGCTGCGTGCGAACACGTTCATCATGAGCATCTGGGATTTATGCAGCCACTCCTTGCTGCTTTCATGCTGGGCCAGGAAGTCGTCCTGCAGGCCCAGCCTGAACCATTGCATGGCGGAAGAAGTCAGGCCGCTTTGCATCCCGCTTGCGAGGGTGCGAATGGCTTTTGTTCCGGTGCTGTCATAAATCTTTTTGTTCAGTTCTCCCCCGTCGTTGGTGGCGTCTCCCCCCCGCCCAAGGAAGCGGCTGCGGCGGGGCAGGAAATTGTCAGACAGGCGCTGCCAATGGGGTTCCCACGAATTTCGCTCCCTTTCCAGGGTTGCCAGCCGGCGGGTGTAATGCGCGGCGTCCTGTATGGGTGAGGGCCGGGGGGGGCGTTCATTAAGCACAAGCCCTTCAAACAAGTTTTCTCTTTCTGAGAAAGTTTCAGGCCGCAAAGCGGAGCTGTTTTCCTTTTTTTCCTTTTCCTTTTTCAGCTCGTCTTCAAGCAGGGCGAAGGCCAGGGCCTCATCCGGCATGGAAGGGCTTTGCAGGCTTTTGCCCAGGAGAGTGGGCGGGGAATGTGTTTTTTTCTTGTGATTTTCTGGCATATGGCCTCCTTGCAGGCGTTACTGCCCAAGCAGTTTTTTACGTCCGCCGGAAGCGGTGTAGCCGGTATCGCCAAGCCCTCCGGTTAAAACGGTGTCGCTGCGCCCGGTTGCAGCCATGCGGCGGCGGCGTTCGTCTTCACCGGCCTTTTTGGCTTCCTGGTCCGCATCTATTGGGGCTACAATAGGCGGGGCCACAGGGGCTGAAGTTATAGTTGCTGTTTTGGGTTTGTAACCTCCGCACATAATGGATACTCCTTTGGTTTGGTGGGGTTGTTGGGATATGCAGTTTGCTTTGATTGAATGGATTTTTTGGCGCGGAATGCGCTGGAAAGAACAAGGAAGGGAAACA
>CAZDJL010000050.1:0-7141 GCA_964505745.1 uncultured Desulfovibrionaceae bacterium
GAGCTAAAAAAGGGAGAACTATGAGATACGTCTGGGGAGCTGCCATTGTTTTGATTCTTCTGGCTACGCCGGCTCTGGCTGCAGGCCACCTCACAGAGGGCTCATGGAGAGACCTTCTTTTCAGAACCATCAACTTCTTCCTGTTTGCAGGAATTCTGATTTGGCTGACTTGGCGCAAAGCAAGAGACTTTTTTGTGGGCCGCCGGCAGAAGATAATCCAGGGTCTGAAAGATCTTGAGGCTGAAAAAGCCGAAGCCGAACTTGCCCTTGCGGATATGGAAAAGCGCATTGCAAGCCTGAAACAGGAAGGTCAAACCATTCTTGAAGAATACCGCAGGCAGGGGGAACACATCAGAGATGCAATCATTGCCAGGGCTGAAGCAACTGCCGAACATATTGCCGAGCAGGCCAAATTCGCCATTGACAATGAAGCTAAAATGGCTACGGACAGTCTGCGCGAAACAGTCGCCGACCTGGTGGCTGAAGCTTGTGAAGAGATGCTGAAAGAGCAGCTCGGCAAAGAAGAGCACGCAAAGCTTATTGACAAATATCTCAACAGGGTGGTGCTCAATTGAGTAACAACATCGCAACCAAAAGGTATGCCCAGGCCATTTTTGACATAGGCCAGGGCAAAGGGCAGGCGGCGCTTGAGCAAATAGGCCGGGACCTTGACGCTCTTAAAAGCTGCCTTGACACCTCGCCCGAGCTTGAAACCCTTTTTTCCAACCCGGTTTTTTCCACCGAAGAAAAAGCCAAGGTGCTTAAAAGCCTTATGGAAAAAGGCGGTATCGGGCAAACTGTCAAGGACTTCTGCTTCCTGCTTCTGGAAAAGGGCCGGCTGTCCATTTTGGCTGCTGTAGCGGAAACCTACCGCAACATGCTCGACCATCTGGCCGGCATTGTGAAAAGCGAGCTGATTACCGCGATCGAACTGTCCCCAGAACATCAGGAAGAAATCCGAAAGAGCCTGGAAGCGAAAGCTGGCAAGAAGCTTGCCATGAATTTCAGTGTGGATCCCTCAATTATTGGCGGACTCATACTAAAGATAGATGACCGTGCGCTTGACGGAAGCCTTAGGGCGCAAATTAACGTACTCAGGGAAAATATGAAACGAGGTGAATAGGGCCATGCAGATTAGATCTGAAGAAATCAGCAAAATTATTCAAGAACAGATCGAAGGCTACGAACAGCGCGTAGAGATGTCAGAAGTAGGGACTGTGCTGTATGTGGGTGACGGTATTGCCCGTGTTTATGGTGTAAAAAACGCCATGGCCATGGAACTTCTTGAATTTCCGGGCGGCATCATGGGAATGGTGCTGAACCTGGAAGAAGACAACGTGGGTGTTGCTCTTCTTGGTGAAGACGTAGACATTAAAGAAGGCGACCCGGTAAAACGCACCGGCCGCATCTTCTCCGTTCCGGTTGGCGAAGCGGTTATGGGCCGGGTTCTCAACCCGCTGGGTCAGCCCATTGACGGCCTTGGCCCGGTGAGTGCAGAAGAATTCCGCCCGGTGGAGCTGAAGGCCCCCGGCATCATTGCCCGTAAATCAGTACACGAGCCCATGATGACCGGCCTCAAAGCAATCGACTCCATGACTCCGATTGGCCGCGGCCAGCGTGAACTGATTATCGGAGACCGGCAGACCGGCAAATCCGCCGTATGTATTGACGCAATCCTTGCTCAGAAAAACACCGACGTCCACTGCTTCTATGTTGCCATAGGGCAGAAGAAGTCCACCGTGGCTCTGGTTGCGGATACTTTACGCAAATATGGCGCAATGGAATATACCACCATCATCTCCGCCACCGCGGCAGACCCGGCCCCGCTTCAGTATATCGCCGCCTATTCCGGCTGCACCATGGCCGAACACTACCGCGACAACGGAAAACATGCTCTGATTATTTACGACGACCTTTCCAAGCAGGCTGTCGCTTACAGACAGATGTCCCTGCTTCTCCGCCGTCCCCCAGGACGTGAAGCTTATCCGGGCGACGTATTTTACCTGCACTCACGCCTTTTGGAGCGTGCGGCCAAGCTGAACGACAATCTCGGCGCGGGCTCTCTTACCGCCCTTCCGATTATTGAAACCCAGGCTGGCGACGTATCCGCCTACATTCCGACCAACGTAATTTCCATTACCGATGGTCAGGTGTTCCTTGAGCAGAACCTGTTCAACTCTGGCGTACGCCCCGCCATCAACGCCGGTATTTCCGTATCCCGCGTTGGCGGCGCAGCCCAAATCAAGGCAATGAAGCAAGTTGCAGGCTCCCTGCGTCTTGACCTGGCCCAGTACCGTGAACTTGCGGCCTTTGCCCAGTTCGGATCCGACCTCGACAGCTCAACCCAGGCCAGAATTGACCGCGGTGTGCGTCTGGTTGAACTTTTAAAGCAGCCCCAATACCAGCCCATGCCGGTTGAGGAGCAGGTGGCCTCTCTGTTTGCCGCCACCCGTGGTTATCTGGACGACATTCCGGTAGCCGACGTGCGCCGCTTTGAAAGCGAATATCTGGAGTTATTGAGGGCAAGCAAGTCCGATATCCTTAATGACATCAAAACCAAAAAGGAAATCGACGAAGACATCGAAAAGCGCCTGCGTGCGACCATTGATGACTTTAAGAAAGGATTCAAATCCAATTAATATTCCGGGGCAGGAGCGCAGAAATGGCGTCACTAAAAAATGTTAGAATGAAAATCGCCGGGGTCAAGAAGACCAAGCAGATTACCAAGGCCATGAACATGGTTTCATCGGCCAAGCTGCGCGGCGCTCAAACGCGTATAGAGAAGTTCAGGCCCTATGCGGACAAGTTCTATGAAATTCTTGCCGAGTCCTCCAGTCAGTTTGTGGGGGTTAATCACCCCCTGCTGGTCAAAAGGGAAGAACAAAAAAATGCAGGCATTCTTCTTGTCACTTCAGACAGAGGGCTTGCCGGGGCATTCAACATCAACCTCATTTCCGCTGCCTACCATCTGGCAAAGGAAAAGGAAAATGCCGGCATTACTCCTGTGTTCTACTGCGTTGGCCGAAAAGGGGCGGATTCCATCCGCAAATCGGGCAAACAGCAGGAACTGGCTCTTACTGACCAGATGGGATCACTTCACTGGAATGTTGCTTCCGATCTTGGCAACAAGGTGATTGATGCGTACAGCGAGGGAGAAATTGACGAACTGAGTCTGATTTACGGGCAATTCGTCAACCTTTCCAAGCAGCTGACCACCACTCTTGCCGTTCTTCCCGTTTCCCAGGGCGAAACTGAGGTGGAAGCCAATATAAAGGCTGACATAAAAGAAGAACCGGCTGGAGCCACAATCTATGAGCCGGATGAAGAGGTGCTTTTGGCTGAACTCCTGCCCCGCTTTATCAAGGTGCAAATCCACCGCGCCCTGCTCGACACCTCGGCCTCAGAGCATGCTGCCAGAATGAATGCGATGGACAATGCCACACGCAATTGTGATGATATAACCGCAAACCTGACTTTGCTTTACAATAAAACAAGGCAGGCTGCCATTACAACTGAACTTATAGACATAGTGGGCGGTGTTGAGGCCCTGAACGGATAAGGAAGGACATAGTTATGGAAAACAATATCGGGAGAGTTTCACAGGTCATTGGCGCAGTTGTGGACGTTGAGTTCAATCAGGACCACCTGCCCAACATCTTCAACGCCCTGGAAATCGAAAATACCAATAATGAGCATGCCCCCAGACTGATCTGCGAAGTTGCCCAGCATTTGGGCAACAATGTGGTGAGAACCATCGCCATGGATGCGACTGACGGCCTGGTTCGCGGCATGCCGGTGAAAGATACCGGCCAGCCCATCCGCGTTCCGGTAGGCAAGGCTGCGCTTGGAAGAATCATTAACGTGGTTGGCGAGCCTGTGGACGAAGGCGGACCGATTCAGGCCGACAAATACTACCCCATCCACCGTGAAGCCCCTGAGTTCACCGAACTGAACACAAAAGTAGAACTTCTGGAAACCGGACTCAAGGTTGTTGACCTTCTGATTCCCTTCCCAAAAGGCGGTAAAATCGGTTTGTTCGGCGGCGCAGGTGTGGGCAAGACCGTTATCCTCATGGAAATGATCAACAACATCGCCAAGCAGCATGGCGGCCTTTCCGTATTTGCCGGGGTTGGCGAACGCACCCGCGAAGGCAACGACCTCTACTACGAATTCAAGGAAGCCGGCATTCTTGAGAAAGCCGCCCTTGTGTACGGGCAGATGAACGAGCCTCCTGGAGCGCGTTCCCGCGTGGCCCTTTCGGCTCTCGCCGTTGCAGAGTACTTCCGCGATGAAGAAAACCAGGACGTTCTGCTTTTCATCGACAACATCTTCCGCTTCACCCAGGCCGGCTCAGAAGTGTCCGCGCTGCTTGGCCGCATGCCTTCCGCAGTTGGTTACCAGCCCACTCTCGGCACCGACTTGGGCGCTCTGCAGGAACGCATCACCTCTACCTCAAAAGGCTCCATCACCTCGGTACAGGCTGTATACGTACCTGCGGACGACCTCACCGACCCTGCGCCGGCAACCACTTTCGCGCACCTTGACGGTACTCTTGTTCTTTCCCGTCAAATTGCCGAACTTGGCATTTATCCCGCTGTTGACCCGCTGGACTCCACTTCCAGAATTCTCGACCCCAACGTGGTTGGCGAAGAGCACTACACCGTTGCCCGTCATGTTCAGGAAGTTCTTCAGAAATACAAAGACCTGCAGGATATTATCGCAATTCTTGGCATGGATGAACTTTCTGATGACGACAAGATTACTGTTGGGCGCGCGCGCCGCATCCAGCGTTTCCTGTCGCAGCCGTTCCACGTGGCCGAAGTGTTCACCGGGTACCCCGGAGCATATGTAAAGCTTGAAGACACCATCAAGGCGTTCAAAGGTCTTTTGGCTGGTGATTACGACCACCTTTCGGAAGACGACCTGTACATGGTTGGTAGCATTGAAATGGCAGTGGCCAAGTACGAAAAGCGCCAAAAGAAAAACTAAAAAGGAATAACGTATGGAAAAGGCCATTACCCTTTCTATAGTTACTCCGGAAGGCATCTTGTTTGATGCGCCCGTGGAATATGTGGGGGTTCCAGGCACCTTGGGGGATTTCGGAGTATTCCCGGGACACGCCTCCCTTCTTTCCTCTGTGCGCATAGGATGCCTCAGCTATAAAGAAGAAGGAAAAAGCGTCAATATTTTTGTCGGCGGCGGGTTTGTTGATGTCACCAAAGAAAAAATCACTGTTTTGGCAGACTCGGCAACTCCTTCTGAACTGATTGATGTAGATCGTGCAACCAAGGCCAAGGAACGGGCGGAAGCCCGGCTCAGAGAAAAAGCTGAAGGTCTTGATGAAGCACGCGCTATAGCAGCGCTTGAACGAGCGATTGCCCGCCTGCATATAGCCTCGCTTGGCGACAAATAGCAGCTTAAACAAAGTGTTGTTTTTGGTATGGGGAAGAGGCTTTGCTCTCTTCCCCAAATTTTTATATATAGGAAGCAGCGCTTTACCATAAAGTAACGTTTAAAGTGGCGGCTTGGCAGATTGGCAGAACCGCCTGCGTCATTGGACGGCAAGAATTTCATTAAAATTCTTGCAGAGCATTTCAATTGTGCAATTGTCCAGCCCAGGGCATGTGCGGCGCACAACGCCCGAAACAAGTAAAAATAATGAAAGTCTTCAACTCTCCGTCAAATCTGCCCCCATTCAATTCAGGCACCTGTGTAACTTGGGGAAATTTTGACGGCGTGCACCTCGGCCACCAGAAGCTGCTTGGCCATTTGGCAGCTAAGGCCAGGCGGTTTGGCCTGACTTCTGTTGTGGTCACTTTCAGCCCCCACCCTTTGCATGTCATAGGCACCCCGCCCCCGATTATCACCTCCATGCATGCCCGCCTCAAGCTTATTGCAGCCCAGGGAATAGATGTCACTCTGGTTTTGCCGTTCACCAAGGAAATATCCGAGCTTGAACCGGAGGATTTTGTACACAAAGTTCTCACAGGCAACATGCAAACGCGGCAGATGGTGCTGGGCTACAGTTCCTTCTTTGGCAAAGGAAGGCGCGGCTCGGCGCTTTTGCTTTCCCGCATGGGCGAGGAGCTTGGTTTTGGGGTTGAGCAGCTTTCCCCGGTTCTGCTGGGCGGTTCCGTGGTCAGTTCCACAAGGGTGCGCAGGCTGATTGGGGCGGGTCAGGTAGCCGAAGTAGCCCCCCTGCTTGGCCGAAACCATTTTGTGGAAGGCCACATTGTAAAAGGACGCCAGTTAGGGCACACACTGGGGTTTCCCACCATAAACGTTGAAGCTGGCCTGAAAAACACGAACGACTCGGGTTATCAGGCTATTCCTGGCGTTTGCAGCAACGAATTTGACGCCCTGGGGGGGCTGCTTCCCCCGGACGGAGTATATGCGGCCTGGGCGGAAATTTCCGGCCGTTTTAACCGGGGCGTGGCAAGCATCGGCACTAATCCCACCTTTGAAAATTCCCACGGCAAAATAGCGCGTAAACTGGAAGTTCATATCCTTGACTTCAATCAGGATGTATATGGGCAAGACGTGCGCGTGCATTTTGTAAAGCACATCCGCGTAAGCCAGCGTTTTGACTCGCCAGAGCAACTAAAAAAAGAAATTAATAGCGATATAGAAAAAACAAAAAAAATATTGTAAACTGATTTCAGTCTTGCGGCTAAAAATTCAACTCTCAATAATCTTATTGGAGTTCCATGAAGTCAGCCTATGCTGTTACGCGTAATAGCCATAACTGCCGTGCCGCTGTGCACGAGCTTGCCAATGGCGTAAAGGAAGGCACTGCTTTATTGAAAAACAGTTGCGCCATACTGTTTGCCGGGCTCATTTTCAACCCGGATGAATTTTCGCCAGCCTTGTTTAAGGAACTGGCCAAGCAGATTCTTTCCCCTGCCCTGAATTCCTTGGGTTTTTGCTCTCATCGAGAATTTTGCCCCGCTTCCATACAAAAAAACTGTGTGCAATGCTTCCCGCAACACTTCATTTATGGCCTTAAGGCTTTAAGCCCTGTGTCGCGGGTATACCTTTATGCCAGATAAAGATTTGAATACTCAGTGTATGAATCTCCGGGCAAAACAGAAGCAGGCAATGAATATAAAAAAGTTGTGCCTGGAAAACATAAAGCTGAAAA
>CAZDJL010000051.1:0-7132 GCA_964505745.1 uncultured Desulfovibrionaceae bacterium
AAATTATTGCCTCGCAAAACCCGCTCGGTTGCGGCCGGGCGCCTGGCCCGCTGTAACCGGCAGAAGGTAAACCGGCCCGGGTGAAGTAGTTTTTAGCCGCCCTCTGGGCGGCTGGCGGCGGATCTGAACGAGCTTGGGCAGACCCTGCGCCTTGCCCTTGCGGGGTAAAGCCGCTTTGCTTTTTTGTGCGCCTGCGCCGTTCTGCGAAATTGTCCGCCTGCGCTTGCGGGGTGGTCGGCGGGTCTTGGCCGGTATTGGCGGGAGAACCGGGGCCAGACGGAAGTTGTTGTTGCCGCATGCCCCTGGCGCTCTGCCGGGCGTCAATCCGCTTTGCTGAAAGTCTCAAGGAAAGATTTGGTTTCTTTGTAAACAGCGTCCACCGTAATCGACCGAATGTCCTTCTCGCCGCTGTCGAGGCGCACAAATCTGTGTTTTCCTCCCAGGGGACGCCAGCAGTCGTAATTGAACCTGGAGATTATGCCTATGGTGGGAGTGCCCACGGCGGCCGATATATGCCACGGCCCCGAGGACGAGGTCACAAGAAAGTCGCAAGTTTTAAGGAACGCCCCCAGTTCCACCAGATTTCCCTTAAATTTTTTAAGTTGCGGGTGGGGAGGGAACATTTTCAGGAAAGGTTCTTCCAAAGGACCGTAAATCAGGAAAATTTCGTAATTGGGATCTTCCAGCAATCTGCTGACAAGTTCCGCGAATTTGTCGGTTGGCCAGCGGGTATCCACTTTTTTGGCATTTCCAATAAAAACGGCTATACGCCTGCTCCCGGCCTGTTTCGGATAGCTTGAATCCATCAGGGAAAGAGCTCCTGCGGGCACAAAGTAGTCCATCTCCACCCCGTCATCGGGAATTCCTATCAGTTCCAGAAAATTGAGATTGCCGATGGTGGCGTGCATGTGCTGGTCGGCCGGAAACGGGTGGTTGAAATACTTTGCGTATTTGGCTTTGGTGAGGCCGAAACTTTGCCTGCCGCCAGCCTGGGCGGAGATGAACGCCGCCTTTGAGGAAAAGCCGTTGAAGCAAATAATGGCGTCATATCTTTGTTTCCGCAGCTTGTGGATAAGCAGGGGCCATGTCCAGAAATGCTTGTGGTGCAGGACGTAGATATTGTCCACATAAGGATTTTCGGCGAGGGCTTGGTGGTTCAGATTGCTGGCCAGAAAATCGATTCCGGCTTCGGGAAATTTTTTGCGCACAGCCCTTATTGCCGGGGTGGTGGTTACCAAATCTCCAATTCTATCGGTTCGGATCAGCAGAATTTTTTCTGGATTTTCAAGAATGGTCTTTTGCATGTTCTAGCAGCCTTGGAAAAGAGTTTTACCTTTCACTATGCTTCCCTCGCTTTTTAGGCCTCGCGAAACGAACGCTTCCGGATCTACGGCCTGCGAATTGAAGCGGTGAACGCCTGAAACAGTTTGGCGGCGGACAGGTACTGCACTGGCGTTCAGCAAGAGTTCCTGCCGCGAACTTTGGAGCAGATTGATTTTGAGCCGCCCCTGCCCGCGGGGTTGGCGCCGCCGCCAGCTTTGCCAAAGCGTTTGCCAGCAGCGGCCTTCCAACGTTAAAATGCTCTAGTAGTCTTTTTTCCAGCCTATTCCCACCTGGCTGGAATCGGGGGAAGAGGACCCCTGCAGGGTGACTTGCGGGAACAATTCAATTTCAACGCGCACAGTCGTGCTTTCCTGATTTATGCCCTTGTCCACTCCCATATATATGCTGTCATTGATATATTTGCCCGCTTCCAGCGTGGCCTGCCCTGAGGCAGTTCCATCTGATCCGGCGGGGGCCAGATTGGCGGAGCCGGATTGTCCTGAAGCCTGGGGGCCGCCCTGCTGCGAACCGTCCGCAGAACCCACTCTCAGCACATCCAGGCCCGTAGTCTCCCGCATATCCCTCAGCAGATCAAAGCTCTCCCCTCCGCCGGAGAGGGTGCGCAACCCGTTTGCGAGCTGGAGGGCTTCAAAACGGCTGAGGTCGGACACGCTTTTGCCAAACAGAACATGGGCGAGCACTTCGTCCTGCGGCAAGGGAGGGGAGCTTTCTATTTCTATGCTGGGCTGGTCGAGATTCCCGCCAATACGCACTATCGCGTTAATGCTGCTTGAGGCGTAGGTAAGCGCCAGATTGAGGGCGGGGTTTACGCGGGTTCCCCCGGCGAATTCTATATCGCCTTGCGCTATTTTAAAATTGCGCGACAGAATGTTGAACTGGCCTCTTACCGGTTGCAGAATTCCTTTTATTTCCGGGGAGGAAGAGGGGCCTGCAATTCTCAGGCGGCCTTTCCATTCGCTGTCCAGGCCCCGGCCCCTGATATAGAGACGGCGGGGAATGTCCACGCTGATGTCCAGCAAGGCTCCTTCTTTGCGTTTGCTCAGCTCGCTGTCCGGGTCGTAAATTTCAAGGGTGGGAACGGAACCCGTCATCAGGGAGTCGAGCAGGGTAATTTCTCCCTGTTCGATTATAGTTTGCACTTTCACATTGGGCTGGCTTAAAGGGCCTGTGACTGCCACCAGACCGGTAATCAGCAGCTTGAGATCGTCCCTGTGCAGGGGGGACAAATGCTCTATGCGCCCGCGCAGGTTCAGGGCGGATTCGCTGCCCGGTTCAATGCTGCCTTCAATTCCCAGTTTGCCCTTATCGCCGTCTGTGGCGGTGAGCGTGAAGCTGAAATTTTTCTGGCTGGAGGCATGCGCTCCCATTTCTATGTTGGCAAGCATTACTCCATGCTCCCGGTCTTCAAACTGCCCGGCGGCGACATACGCGCTTCCATTGAAGCGGGGAGAGCTCAGACGGCCGCTTATATTCATGCGGATGGCCGCAAGGCCTGAAAGGTCGCGGTCGGGCATCATGGCGAATTCCCATAGCGGAGCTATTTCTCCCAGCCACACAAGATCGGCCCGGAACGGGGCGTTCATATCCGGCAGCGGAAAGCCTCCGCTGCTTAAATACATGGGCACGGCAAAAGTAAGCGGAGCCGCCGGATGCGCCTGCTCCTGCGCAATTTGGGTCAATTTTTTTTCAAAAGCCGTCTCCGGTTTGGTCAGGGCGTTGAAATCCAGGCTTCCGTTAAGGGCCAGCCGGCCGGCAGAGCGGCCCAATTGCGCAAAAAGCGTAATATCCGGCGCTGCGGAGGAACTTTGCCCGGCTTTGCCGCCAGCAGGGCCGTGGCTGTTCTCCGTTTCGGAAATTGAGGGGGCGTCGCCTGTGCCGGTTGATGTTTCCGCTTTTTTAAGAATTTGGCGGGTTTCCTTTTTGTCCAGATAAATCTTGGTTTCCAGAGAGCCGTTGCTTGGGTTTTTAAAGTCTATGGTTGCGTCAATGCGCCCTTGCGGCAAGCTGATTTGGGCCAGCGTGTTGATAACCGAAAGAGGCAAATCCCTTAATTTCACCTGAACGTTCAGCACGTTCGGGCGGATGGACGCGTCGGCGGAAAGGGAACCGGCCGGGCTCACAGCCAGATTCAGGCCGTCAAGCTTAATTCCGTTGCCATAGGCGAAGCTGGCCGGGCCTTGCAAGTTCACCGCCACTGGCGAGTTTGGATATTTGGCGTGCAGCGAGGCCAGTTCAATCTGTTTCCGGTTCAAATCGTATGTGCCCGACAGGGCCAGTAACTCCGACTTGACTGGTTCCGACTTGGCTGATTCCGTTTTTTTGTTTTTCTTGCTGTTTGGAGGCGGCGTTTCAAGCATGCTCACCTTGAAATCTCCCCGGCCCGCATTGCCGCCGGCCTGAACGCCTAGGCTGGACCAGGCAAACGGCCCGGCGGCTCCGGCAGCGCTTTCCAGTTCAATTTGCAAGTTCGGGGCTGGTTTTACAAACTCTGCATGCAGCTTCGATTTTAAATTGGCAATCTGCACTTTCTGCCTTGGCATGGCCAGCTCGGGCGCGGCCAGATCAAGACTGACGGCTTGCGCCCCGTTGTAATCCAGCCGGATTTGGGCTTCCAGCGCTTTACCGTTTATTTCCATGCCCGAAAGGCGGGACAGTGCAGCCCAGTCCTCAACCGTAAGCGATATTCCTCCAGCAAGAGCCAGCCCGCTGGGCCAGAGGGCCTGGTCTTTCTGTTCCGCAAAAAAAGATGGGCCGAGGGTTGCGTTAATGTCGCTCTGCAGCTTTGCGCCAAAAGCCTCCAGGTTGAATCCGTCGAGCCGGGCGGAGGCCTTTCTCGCTTCAGGTGTGCCGCTTATGGCGAAGGCCCAGTTGCCGCTCATGCTGATAAGGCCGCTGTTCAGCTCCGGCATGGACGATGATGAGGCCTTGAGGCTCCCGTGTCCGGCCGGGTTATCCTTTAAAATGTTGCTCAGGGCCGCATCCAGAATTATGGCCAGCTGGTCCGCTTCACCTGCAGGAGTAAGCAGTTTGGGGCTGGAAAGATCAATTGAAAGTTCGGCGGCCTCAAAGTTGCCCGCTGCTTTCAGCGAAAATTGAACCGGCCCTTCAAACCCCGGGGCCAGGGGGTTCAAGTCTGAAACGTTTAAAGAGATGGCGGCGTCAAGGCGGCCCGGTTGCGAACCGGGCAGGGACGAATCACCAGGCAGCCGGGCGGAGGCTTCTCCCCGGCCCCTGATCAAGCCGGCCTGCATTTCGGAAAGTTTGAAGCTGAATTTCCCGTCTTCAGTATTCTCAATATTCATGCTGATCGAAAGTGGATTGCCGATAGCGGCCATGAAAGATGGCTCCTGCCCGGTCAACCCTGCGGCAATGCTTTGCCAGCTCGCGTTTTCCTTGCCTTCCAGTTTCAGCTCGGCCTTGAGGCTGCCGTGTTCTTCGTTGAATTCAGCCTTGCTGGAAAGGTTCAGGCCAAGGGCGTTTATTTTGATCTTGTCGGCATTCCAGAGAGGGCCTTCCTGATTTATTTCCGTTTCCAGGCGGAGCGGCTCTTCACGCCCATCCCAGCGGACGGTTATGCCGGCCACAGCGCTGATCAGCATGGAAGATGCGCTTTGTTTGCCAAAGACAGCCGGAGCCAGGTTTAAATTCAGCCCGAGAACGTCACCCGCCTGGAAGGAACTGTCCAGCCTTCCCTCCACCTTGCCGTTGGCAAGGCTTGCCGTGGCTTCCAGGTTTGCGTCAAGCGGATGCCGGGAGGCTCTGTCCAGAAGGCTGCCGTCCTCTGCCGGTTTTATTCCAAGGGCAGCCCAGCTGATGATTGCTTTTTTAATTGAAAGGCTGTCCAGGGCTATTTTAATGGGCAGGTTAAGGTCAAATCCTGGTTCGGAAGGCTCTGCGGCTTCTCCGGGCTCTGTTTTCGGAAGCAGCGGCAGGCGCATCAGCTCGGGCTTGTCAAGCGCAATCCTGTTTATCCTGAAAGTGCCGCTGAACAGGCTTGCGAGCCCCAATTCCAGGTCGAGCTCTTCTGCGCGCAACCAAACCCCTTCCGCATCCGCAAGTTCAATTCCTTTCAGCCTGATTCGTCCTGGAAGCGGGCCTGAAAATTCGTCAATGCTGAGTTCGATCCCCTGTGTTTTTAGGGCGCTGACCAGTTGTTTTGAAGCGAAGTTGTTGGCATAGTCGCTGCGCAGCCACAAAAGGCCGCCGCCCAGCATCAGCAGCAGAAGCGCGGCCAGCGCAATCAGGGCCGATTTTATCCGTTTGCGGGTCTTGCCGGAAGCGGGGCTGTTGTTTGAAGCGGTATTCATACTAAAAACTTTGCCCTATGCTGATATAAAAATGCAGGGGCGCATCGCCCGATCTGGGGTTTACCGGGGTGGCCACGTCAAGGCGGGCGGGGCCGATCACGGTGTAAAGGCGCACGCCCACTCCGGCCCCCCACTGGATATCCTGCCCGAAGCGGGGGTCGGTCATGTCCTCATAAACCATTCCCCCGTCAAGAAACGCCACAACCCCAAAGGTGTCGTTAATTCTGTATCTGGGTTCTACGGTCATTTCCAGCATGCTGGATCCCCCGAGCGGGTCTTTGTCCTTATTGCGCGGCCCGAGAGACTGGTATTCATAGCCGCGCACGGAGCCGCCGCCGCCGCTATAGAAACGCACCGAGGGGGGAACTTCCGGGGAGTCGGCCCCTGAAAGCGCGCCAACCGCCCCGCGCAGGGCTAGCACCAGCTTGTCCTGCCCAACCAGGGGAATGAAGCGTTCAAGGTCCAGGCGCGAGCGCAGCACGTTGAAGTCTCCGCCATAGTAGCCCTTGTAGGGGATAATTGAAAATACGGCCCGCCCTCCGTCAGTGGCGTCAAGCAGGCTGTTCGCGCTGCTGAAACTTGCCGCCAGGGGCAGGCCCAGCATTCTGTATTCGCGCCTCGGCTTTTCCGGGTCTTTAATCCAGCCGCCTTCCGCCGAGCCCTGGCCCGAAAGGCTCCATTTCGGGGAAACCCGCCAGTCTATCCCGGCGGCGGCCCTGGCCGATTCCAGCCTGTAAGCGTCGGTATCCTGATGCAAAGCCCCGGCCTGGGCTATAAAGTCGTAGTCCGGCCCGAAAACAAATGGAAAGCGATACCGCCCCACCAATTCCTGCAAATCTTTCCACAGGGAAAGCTCTGCCCGCAGCAGGTCGCCATTGCCTGTGAAATTGCGGTGTTCCCAGAAGCCCTGCATGCCCAGCCCGAAGCTGGTGTCGTACTTGCCGGACGCGCCGATAGTTCTTTCCGGCGCGCTGGCCAAGGTTGTTATTACCGGATGATTTCCGTTTTTATCCGTGGTTTCGGACGGGCTTAAATCTATTGACTGGAAAAGACCGCTCTGGCGCAGGGTGTTGCGGAACAATTCGACTTTGGACTGGTTCCAGGGTTCGCCTTCATTCCAGGTTTTGAGGAAATTTATGTATCGGGGGTTTACCTTGCTGCCGCCGGAACTGAGGTCTATGCCGCCCATGCGCACGAATTCCCGCGGGTTCAAGGCCACAGTGGCCTCAAGCTGCCGGGTGTCATTGTTCAGAATGTATCTGGTGTAGGAAATGCGGGCGAAAGGGTAGCCGTTGTCCTTGAAGGCATCCTCCACCTTGTCCACTGCGTTCAGCACATCCTGGGCAATTGCCGGCGCTCCCTGCTTCAGGCCTGTGTCGGCAAGGGTTTGGGGCAGATTTTCCGTTTCTTCCGGTATTGAAAGAACGCGGTTGGCGGCTGGTTTTTCTTCTTGCCCGTCAAGCGGCCTGTCCGGGTCATTC
>CAZDJL010000052.1:0-7126 GCA_964505745.1 uncultured Desulfovibrionaceae bacterium
GCCAGGGTGATGACAGTGTTTACAAACGCAGCCGTGCGCACGCCCATGAAACAAAGAATGTGGGTTACCCAAAGCGCGATCAAAGCTCCTATTGTTCCTGCCAGGTTTTCCCCGTTGCCCACGAAGTTGAAAACCGTAAATCCGCCAAAGGCCGCCATCAACATTACCAGATAGCCTGCGTTGCCGCTCATTGAGGCAATCCAGCGCCCCCACGCTACAGCGAACCCCACAAAATCGCCAAAGCCTTCGCGGGCGTAGATGTAGGGGTCGCCATAAAGGTCCGGTTTTTTTGTTGAAAGTTTTTGATATAGCCTGGTCAGGCAAAGCATGCCCACAAAGGTGATCAGCCACGCAATGATGATTGCCAGAGCGCCGGAGTTCTCGGCCATGTTTTGCGGCAGGTTGAACATTCCGCTGCCGATGATGGAACCAACCACAAGCGCTGTTAGCGGAAAAAGTGAAAGACCTGTAGTTTTAGCTGGTGATCCCATACTCAACTCTCCTTTTTGTAAGTAGTTATAAATGCTCTAATAGAGCGAAACGCTACCCGCCCTGTAGGCACAGGCGGAATTACTTCCGCCGTCAAGCGCCGGAGGGAGCGCCTTAAAGCTAATCTGCTCCAAGAAAAAGTTCTGGAATGTTGCACCGATAGTTCCCTGTGCTTAAGTAAATAATGCAACAATAAATATGTTTTAGTCAATAGCGAGAGAAGTATGATTTTATTCTATAGCAGTTTTGTTTCAGTCTTGTTGCCGTGAAGCGGCTATTTTTCAACACAAAACATTTAGCGTTTTAGCGTTGAAAGGTATTTCCGGTAAAATGTTTTGGCGGGCCGGGCAGCCCCCCTGCCCCGCAGGTGCAGGAGCAACCCGGCTTTATTCGCAGGGCAAGGCGCATCCACCCTTTCTGTGCTGAAAGGTCTTTGTTTATGCAGTTAAGCGGCGAAGGGGGCACTTAAAATGGATCTGCTGCTCTGAACGGAGGAATTGAAATGAAAAAGAGCCCCTTTTCCGCAGGAAAAGGGGCTCTTTGCAAAAGCTATTGCCGGCTTAGTAGCCAGTAATCACGAATTCGTCGCGACGGTTTTGAGCCCAAACAGCTTCGCCGGTGCCGGTAACGGCAGGACGTTCTTTGCCGTAGGAAATCATATCCATCTGTTCAGCGGGAACGCCAAGGCGCAGCAGGAATTCGTAAGCGGCGCGGGCGCGGCGCTCACCGAGGGCGAGGTTGTATTCCTGAGTGCCGCGTTCGTCGCAGTTACCCTGAATCTGTACACGAATGCTGGGGTAGCTGCGAAGAGCATTGGCTTTCGCTTTCAGAACTTCCTGGGAATCGGCGCGGATGTCATAACGGTCAAAATCGAAGAAGATTTTCTGGTTGGTTATGGTGTCCATTGCAGCCTGCATTTCAGGGCTGATAGCGGAACCACTGCCATCAGTGCCGGTTCCTTCGGTTTTGGAGCAACCAAAGCCTGCAATCAGGGCAAGGGCCATAGTCAAAAGTAAAGCATAGCGTTTAATAGTCATTGTAACTTCCCTCCTAAAGGACAGCTCTCCAAAAAGTTTATATACTTTTCCGCCAGCGTAATTGCATGGTGTAAAAGTTAATTTTACTGCCTTATCCTACATCTTGCACCAGTTTTGTCAAGCACATTTGTGGAGTAAGGCCAGCACAACAAGGCGAATGCTACTTTTTACAGGTTTTGTCAATATATTTTTAAAATAAATCTTAAAAATCCATTTTCAAGGGTTGCCCCGTGAAGTTGAAAATAAGGGGCACGGCAGAAAAAATACCTTGCCCCTCAAGGGTTTTATTTCTCCGGAACCATGCCCCAGGCGGGGAAGGTTACATTGCCAGGCCCGGTGGGAACGCGCTTGGCCGGACCGCCGTGGCGGGTGGTCAGGTAGATCTGCTTGGCTCCGCTGCGGGAGGAGGAGAAGGCCAGGAAATACGAGTCCGGGCAGAATGAGGGCTGCTCGTCTGAGCCCGGCCCGAAGCTTACCTGGGTTTCTTCCCCGGTCAGGATGTCATGCACAAAAATGCGGTGACCGCCGCCCATCATGCGGGAGAAAGCCACCAGAGTCCCGTCCGGGCTGATTGAAGGTTCTGTGTTGTAGTTTCCTTCTTCAGAAATGCGGCGCACGCTGCCGGTATTGAGATCTTTGAGGAAAATGTGCGGGTTGCCCAGGCGCGAGGAGGTGAAGGCCATTTTTGTTCCTGTGGCGTCTATGGACGGGGACACGTCAATGCCGCCGCTCGATTCGAGTACGCCCTTGCGCTTGAACGCATGGTCAAGGCGGTAGATGTCCGGGTAGTTCTTCATGGCCAGGCCCACGGCCACTTCGTTGTTGGGGAAGAAAGTGGGGCCGATGATTGTGTTGCCGGGGAATCTCACGCGCTGGGTCTTGCGGCTGATGCGGTCCCATACGCCAAGGGCGTGGGTGCGGTCATCAATATGAGTGAACAGAACGAAACGGCCGTCGGGGGACCATGCCGGAGACATGGAAATGCCGTTCAGGTTTGTGATTTGTGTAAGCTCGCGCCCCGTAGGACGCACGGTCCAGATATTGCTGTTCTGCCCGTTTGTTTTTACAAAGGCCAGGGTGGAAAGAAAGAATTCCCCGCGCCCGGTAAGCGCCTTCATCAGTTCCGAGCAAAAGCGGTCGGCTACTCTTGCCACGTATCGGGGGTTCACGTCGGAATAGGCTTTCCCGAAAACGAGCTGCCCTGTGTTGGGTTCATAAACACGAAGCTCAACCGTGTCTCCGCCTACCCAGCCGGTGGTAACCAGAAGGTCGGCTCCGGCCATCTTAAAGCGGTTGAAGTCGACATCCGGGGACTTGAAGCCGTTCAGCCTTGATCCCCCCATAATTCCCGCCGGCGGGATGGTGCGTATGAACGGCAGGAAGGAAAGGTTTTCGGTGATAAGGGTGTTTAGCTCATTCGAAGTGGAAGAGGTTTTTCCCAAGGGATCGGCCATGGCCAAATTCAAAATCCGCTGGCCTGGGCCGTAAATGTCAAGTTTTACCGGAGAAGCCTGAAGCGGGGCTGCTAATGCAAAAATTAAAGCAATTACTGCCAGGGTTTGTTTTGCGAGATACTTCATGAAAACCTCTAAGTTTAATTTGTATTTCGGGCGGGTTTGACGGTCCCGTCATGCACACGCAAGATGATCTCTTTTACAACTTTCCGTTGTGCATTTCAATAAAAACAGTTTTATAATCTTGTCGTTTAAAACTGTTGTGAAGGCGAGGCTATTTTGTTATTAAGGCAAGTATATGAATGCATGTAAATGGACCAGATTTTATAAGGTCAGCCCCGGCGGCAACACTACCATCCTGCTGGATTCTTCTCAGGTTCAGCCCCGGTGCCGGGCTGAAGCGGCGAACAAGCTTATGAACAACCTGAGCCTGGGCGGGGAGCAGGTTGGCTTTATTGGCTGGCCTGGTTCCGAAGGCGCGGGCGAGTTTCCCTCTTTATCTATGATGGGAGGAGAGTTTTGCGTTAACGCGCTTCGGGCCTATGCCGCCGTGCTTGCCTTTGAGGCGGGGCAGGAGACCTGGCGGGGCCGTATTGCCAGCAGCGGGATAGACGGGGGGATTAACGCCTATGTGACGGGGAGCGGCGAAGATGTTGATGCCGCGGTCGAGGTTCCGGTGGGTAAAGGCTGCGCCATCAGGCCCCTGCCGGGAGGCGATGGTAAGGAAACTTGCCAGGGGGCGATAGTGGAGCTTCCGGGCATTACCCATATAGTTTTGCCGGGAAATCCGGAATATGAAGTTTCGAGTTTTGAAATGGACCGGGATTTGATTCGTTCGGCCGAAAACTGGCGGCATGCGCCCGGCCTTGCGGAAAGCCCGGCAGTGGGGTGCATCTGGTTTTATTTAAAGAAAGACCAGCTTTCCATGCAGCCCCTGGTTTGGGTGAAGGAAACCAACAGCAGTTGCTTTGAAACCAGTTGCGGCTCAGGAGCTTTGGCCCTTGCCATTTACCTGGGCGCCGCTTGCGGCCAGAAAAGCTGCGGCGTGGCGAACGATCCGGTGGTGGAGGGGGTGTACTCTCCCCCCTATGCCTCATATACAAATTTTTACCGCATCATGCAGCCCAGCGGCCAGCCTCTTTGGGTTTCATATTCTGCCGCGGCGAACGCCCTGCCGGAAAGCGCATGGCTTGGCGGGCCTTGCGGGATTGTGGCCAGGGGCGAAGTTAATATATAGCAGAGCCCCGTCAGGGCGAGGGTAAGCATGCCTCACAAGTATGCCGTTCAAAGCGGTTTCGCCTCCGGCCGGGGTTTTCCTTTTTATGACCGGCAGGACCGTTCGCTGGTGGAAATGGTGAACAGTGTTGTGAACCTTCCGGCTAGCGACACATCTCTCACCCTGCTGAGCAACTTGTTCGATCCGGTCCTTCACCCCAACGGCATCAAGCGGCTTGCGGTAAGCCGGGAAGAGCGCATTGCCTACGCCGTGGTAAACCTGCTGGAATCGCTGGAGGAAGGAAGCCGGGAGAAGCGCCTGGAGGCGCTGGGCACGCTTTATGACGAAGTGCTTTACAGCGCGGGCACAGAGTTCAGGATCAACACGGGCAGGCTTCTGATCCAGATAATGAAGGAGCTTGTGCGGGCAAGGGGTAATTTTCTTCTGCAGGAGAAACTTGCGCACGATTTCAGAATGGCTTCCTCCGGCAACCCCCGCATAGTCCGGAAGCTTCTTGCAAGCTACAACCTGCTTGAAATGCCGGAAGACGGCAGCCAGATCACGTTTGACAACCATGTGCACGATTCCCACACCAAAGGGCGGAAAAGCCCCACTCATCTGATTATGGACGCCTGGGTGAAGGGCATCCGTTCGCTCACGGTGGTTTATTACAATCATGTGGAGGCCGGCCCCGCGCACGAGCTTCTGGAGGCGGCCAGGATTGTGGGCATAAGCGTGCGCATCGGAATAGAGTTCAGCTGCAGCTTTTACGGGCGCCGGGCCAAATTCATATGGGCCCCTCAAAATTTCGCTTCCACTGAAGAGTTTGTAAGCTTTCTGCAAAAACCCCATATTGAACATCTGATGCATGAAGGGTATGAGGTTTCGCTGTTCAGGGAAGGCATCATCTTTGAATTGCTGGATAATTTCAACCGGGCGCACCTTGCCTCCATGAACCGGGAATATGACATCAGGCTTCCGAATCTAAGCCGTGATGAGTTCGACCGTTTTGTGGCCAGGGGGCAGGCCTCGCGTCTGCATCTTGCCGAATTCATTTTCCGCAAGATGTTTCCGCTGCTGGAAAAGCGCAGCCTTGAGCTTGTTGAGGAAAAGCGCAAGGCTGAACCCGCGGCGGCGGATAGCATAGACAGGCTGCTTCGTAAAATGAACGAGCTTACGCCGGAGGACATCCTTTACACTTTCCTTTCACCGGAAGCCAACACGGAAGTGCCCGACCCCGACAACCCTCCGCCGGACATGTCCCAGCCGGCCTTGATGCGCCGGGATATAGTCAGCATGGTGCGCTGGGTGTCCGATTTGCACGCCAACTCGGATATAGTGCTTACCCTGACCAACCTGGGTGTGGAAGACGCGCTGGAAATCCTGTATGACTGCGAGGGCTTGATCAGCCATATCGAACTGTTCAATTACAAGGACTACATGACCGGGCGCAGCCCTCAGATCCGGCGGATAAACATGCTGCAAAACGCGATTAACGAAGGCAAGGTTCTTGTCATCAAGCGTATTTTGCGCAGGATAATCCGGCGGATGAAGGCTTCGGAAGGCTTAGATCCTTCCCGGCTGGACAAGTTTGAGAAGATTTTGCGCAATATCCCGCATTTACAGGGCTTTTACGCCACCCGGCCTTTGGGCAGCCGCCTTGGAAGCGATTCCACGGGGCGGTCGAAACGTTTTTTCGGAATGGGGCTGGCTTTTTTAAAAACTCTTCCCGTCAGGGCCAGGCGGGCCATAGCACGCCGCCAGGGGCTGCACCTGGCGCTTCCTGTGCATAGTCTGGTTTATCCCCGGGTGGACTATCTCCCCAGGTCGGATTACGGAATATTGGGAAAGCGCCTTTCCTTGCTGATCGCACAGGTTCCCGGCTTCTCTTTTCTGGCTTTCAGCAAGAAAAGACGCTGGGTGGTGCGCAGCAATTTCACCCGGTTCACCACCAAGGGCAATGTGATTACGCTTGGCTCCACCGGCGGGGACAACAGCCTGCTACGGGCCCAGTTCCCCCCTGCTCCGGCAGCGCCTCCGCCATCGGGATGGGAGCTGGGCGCATTCTATCTGAACACAGCCATGAAAAGCGTGTTGAAAGTGCTGGCCGGGCTAACGGTGGCCACGCTTACTTTCATGTATACCCAGAATTGGTGGCTGCTGGCCTTCTTTGGCGGCACGATCTGGCTTTCAATCACCCTGCTGCGCAATATTCTGCAATCGGTGCTGGGGGGCGGCGGGTTCAGAAGGTCCAGCACCTTGCGCTGGAACGACTATATGAACTGGGAAAGAGTGGCGGATTCCCTTTTTTATACAGGATTTTCCGTGCCGTTGCTGGAACTTTTCATACGCGTGCTTTTTTTACAGGATTTGCTGGAGGTCAATGCCGATTCGCACCCGCTGCTTGTGTATACCGTTATCTCGCTTGTAAACGGGTTTTATATCACCGGGCATAACATTCACAGGGGCTTGCCGCGAGAGGCCGCAGTGGGGAACCTGTTCCGTTCCGCGCTGGCCATTCCCACAGCGCTGGCGTTCAGTTCAATTTTTGGCCAGACGCTGGTTTTTGCGGGTGTTGAGGAGGGTGCGGCCGGTATGATGGTCATTCACGGCGCTGCTATTATTTCCAAGTTTTCTTCAGACACGGTGGCGGCTTTGATAGAAGGACTTGCCGACCGTGCCCGCAACCGCCGTCACCGCATGTTCGACTACAGCCTTAAACTGAAACAACTGATGGCGGTGTTCACCAGGCTGGAAATGAGCTTCCCGGACAGGGAAGGGATTGAGGTGCTCAAAGACCCTCAAGCCGTGCTTGACTGGGGACTGGATGCGGAAAGGGCCGCTGTGGCAGTTCCCTGCGGCTGTCTTCCCGCAGGCCGCAGGGGTGGAGGCAATGAGGCTTTGGAGTTTGAGCGGACCTTGATAATCAA
>CAZDJL010000053.1:0-7087 GCA_964505745.1 uncultured Desulfovibrionaceae bacterium
CGTGCGAGTTTGTCCTTGTCTTCGGGGATGGGAAGCGACTTGTCCACCGGAAAGTGAATGTTAAGCCCCTCTACTTGGCTTACCAGCGCACGCAATTTGTCGGTGCGCGGGTCTGTGAGCTCTTTTGTGTTCACATCCTCCACGCCTGCTATGCTCATTGCCTTTTCGCGGGTAGCCAGAATCCAGCCCATATTGGCATGCCCCTTAAGGCTCAGCACCCCATCATCGAAGCTCATGCTCACGCCGGGAGGGGGCAGGATGGCTTGCAGCACACGTTCTCTAACCAGTTGCTCATCCAGCGACAGGTAGGGCTTGCTTTCCACCTCCAGCCTGTCTTCCGGAAAGCCATATTCAACCAGAAGTTTTTTGGGGTCTTCAGTAATGGGGTCTTGAATCAGAAAAATTTTCCAATTTCCAAAAAGGCTCGGTTCTACTTTGCTTACAGCAAAACCGGGCTGCATGTCCAACATCTCGATGGCGTCATGCCAGTAGCTTTGCTTTACCTTGATAAAGATGAAGAAAATCGCCAGCAGCGCAATGGCCGCAAAAGGCATAATTTTTACGGGCAGCGGAACTTCTTTCCCCTCATGGGCGTAGCGGGTAATCAGGTAAGGTTCAAGGTAGCGGCGCGCTTTTTTAAAAGGGGCGGGGTCGCCTTTAAAGCTGGCCAGTTCCTTGGCGCAGTCCACCAGAATCAGGTCCAGGGTGTTGCGGAATTCTTCCAGAAGGTTGATTGGGGGCTCGCCCTGTACTACAAATGCAAGATAAGCCTGGCGCGAGCGGACTACAAAAACTCTGCGCTCGCCCATTTGCATGCCTTCCAGTTCGCCGCCGTCATCGCCGCGTGCAAAACAGTCTGCCACAAAATCCTGCAGCGCGGTCAGCATGCCTGAAACCAGATCGGCATCCTGGGCTTGCACCCCTTCATTTACAAAGTGCTCAAGCACAAGGCCGGTTTTGGTGTGAATCAGAAAAATTTCCTCAACCCGGTAAACCAGGGTATTCAAAAGCACTATTTCGCTGAACGGTTTGCCTGTTCGTAATGCTTGCAGGCGCCAGCGCAGTCCTTTTGTGGAAAAGCTCATTTCCAGCGTTTTATGGAAACTTTGCAGCATGGAACGGAAGCTTTCGGCGATGGAGCGGCGGATGGCCGGGCCCATAACAGGAAAAAGCTCGTCCGCGATTTCTTCCGGGTTATGCCTCAGCGAGTTTTTAAATATATGCTCTACTGTCGGGGTTAGAACCGTATTCAGCTTGTTGTCCCGGGAGGAGCGCAAAAACAGCGCTTCGGTGACAACTTCGCTTACTTCCCGGGCGCGCGCCTCTGTGTCAATAAACCGGTTTCTCAAGTCTTCAAGCTCGGAAATTTCTTTGCCGAGCAACAGTTCGCGCAGGTGTTCAAGCTCCTTTTCCTGTAAACCGGAAACGAGGGAAGGGTTAATTTCCTTTTCACGAGACTTTAGCGCCTGTTCGCCCAGGGCGGCATCAGGCGTTGCCGGGCGCCCTATGGCGCGTTGCCGGGCGGGCGGGGCGGAGGTGTTTTCCTTAATTGCGGGGGGAGTATTGGGCGCAAAGTCAGATGCTTCCCCATTCTCCCCAGGAGTAGTCTGCCGGGTGCCGCCATCTGTGTGGCTGGTGGACTGGGGAGCAGCCAAATCACCGGATTTGGGGCCGGGCCCGTTTCCAGGGTTCTGTTTGATGCCCGCATTATGAACGTCCTGCTCATTTGACTGGGAGGACAATGCGGCATCTTTTGCGCGCATGTGTTTAGGCATTGGCTTTATTCAGAGGCTTCCTCATTTGAGCCATCTTCGTAATCCAGGCCTGTCTCCAGCATTTCATCTTCACTGCCCCACTGCGAACCGCTCAGTTTCACAACCATTTCGGTAAACATGCTTGAAAGGGAGGAACGGTAAACCATATCGTGTCTGATTTGGGCAGCGGTTTTTGTGATAACGGACAGGGCGTCTTTGTATTTGGATTCAATCTTGGCATCCAGGCTCTTGCTTTCATCCAGCAGCAGGCTGCGCAGATCGCGTTCCATACTGTCAAGAGTGTTGGACAGTTTGGCGATTTTACGCTCCAATGTTTCGGACACGGAAGCAAGTTCCGCAGCCAGCTGGCTTATGGCATCCGCCCGGTCGCGCTGTTCGGCTGTGATCTGTTCTGCCCGTTCGCGTTGTTCAACCTTAAGCGCCTCTTCGCGTTCGTTCTGTTCTTCCTTGATTCTTGCCAGAATGGAGGCGATTTCGCTTTTCATGAAGTTTTCCAGGGAGTCGATGCGGGTTTTAAGTGATTCCTTGGCATCGGACACCTCGCGAACAAACCGCTCTTCCTGGCGTTTGAATCTGGTTTCCATGTCTTTGAGCTGTGCCCCGAACAAAAGCTCGCGGACCTGCTCCATGGGGGCGGGTTCCGTGGTGACTTCGTTAATTTGGCGTTTGTTCATAAAAACCTCATAGTCTTATGCTTTCAGAATTAGGACAAATTTTCGGATAACGATTTCTATATTGTTTATAGGATATTCTAAACAACATTAACTGAAAAAAAGCAACTGCTTTTTATTGATGCTTCCACTATTTATAAAAAGTGAGGGGAATTAAATATTATTGCAGTATGTTTTTTAGCGTCCGATAGTCGGTTTTGCCGGTTCCCAGTACGGGAATGCTTTCAATTTTCTCAACCCTTCTGATGCTGTGCAATCCTGAAAGGCCGGCCTCCCGCAACGCGTTGTTCGCTTCTTCGCGGGTGATGTTTCGGGTTGTTACCAGCACTATTTCAGGATTTTCCTCTTCCTTTGCCTCCACAGCCAGAAGTGGGCCGTCCATTTCATCCATTTCAAAGCATGGCGCAAAACGGCCCATAAGTATGTTTTCTATTTGGGGCAGTGAGATCATTTCTCCCCCCAGTTTTATAAAACGTTTCAATCTGCCTTTGAAGGTAATTATTCCATTGCTGTCTTGCGACACCAGATCTCCGGTTTCATACCAGCGCTTTCCTTCAAATTCTACAAATGGAGAACTGGGAGCAGGGGTGTTAAGCTCTGGCGGAGGGGCAAGGTAGCCGGAAAACACATTGGGGCCTCTTACAATCAGCATGCCCGTCTCACCCGCTGCGGCTCTTAGCAGTCCGCCGGGCTGTTCATCATCAAAGTTTTTTACCACTGCCGTTTCCATTGACGGGAGGGGCTCGCCGATGGTGCCGGGGTGGATGTTTTCCGGCCTGTTTACGCTGACCCCCGGCGAGCATTCGGTCACTCCATATCCTTCGCAAAGGCTTGCGCCCGGGCATTGTCTTTTAAATTCTTCAAACACGTGAGGCGGGCATTTCTCCGCGCCCACAAAGGCAAGGCGTATGCTTTTAAGCATGTCGCCGCCTTTTGCCCTGGCCAGAATCCCGTCCATAAAACTGGGCGGCGTGGCCAGAATCGTCAGTTTGCATTCGTTAATCAGGCTTACCAGGGGGGCCGATTCGGCGGGGTTGGAATGGCATGCCATGGGCAGGGAGTAGGCCATGGGCAGGGCCACATTGCCAAGCAGACCCAGTGAGTGGAATGGCGGCAGCATGCCAAGTATCCTGTCTGCGGCGGACAAGTGCAGAATCTCGGCCACATCGGCCAGATTGGCCACAAGATTGGCGTGGGTGAGGGGGACTCCTTTGGGCAGCGTTTCCGAGCCGGATGTGAACAAAATCACGGCGGTTTCAGGAATTCCGTCTGGTTTTTTTGCGGTTTTCAGGCGGCTTGACCGTTTATCCAGCCGGCGTGAGAAAATGCTGCGCAGCAGAGCGGAGAGTTTGTCGACCTTTGAAAAATTGGCAGCCAGGTCTTCAAGGAAGATCCATTTCACAGGCTTGTTTTTTATGGTGGTTATCGCGTCAATGTTGAAGCCCTGCCTGATCAGCCGCGAAGTAAGAGCCCGGGCCGTCACAATTGTTTCTGTGGAAGCCAGGTTGAGGCAGTGCTTGATATTGCCTACGCCCAAGGTCCAGTTCACCATTACCGGAACCTTTGAAGAAAATAGAGTGGCGAAATAGGTGCTGACCACAGCCGGGGAGCAGGGCAGCATTATGCCCAGCCGCTCTCCGGGCAATTTCTGGAAAACCTTTTGCAGGGCCTCAATCCCGGTCAGAAGCCCGCGATAGGTTTTTACCCCGCTCATGTAGTCCATAATAATCGGGCGGTTTGGAGTTTTTCTCGCCTGGGCCAGAAACAGTGAAGGCAGGGAGGGGAAATCCGCCCCCTCCAGGTTGGGGCAGCGGGGCAGGCCCAGCCGGATGTTTTCTCCCCGGCCTTCCAGCTTGAGCCAGTTTTTGGGAATGCTCCGTTTCTCGTCCATTTTTCCGGCCAGCTTGCCCTGGGTTGCGGCAAGAATGTCTTTTACCGTAACCAGATTGTCGAGCTCGTCCACATTGTGCCCGAACTCGGTTTCAATCCATACCGACAGTTCGGCTACGGCCAGGCTGTCCATATCCAGATCGGTGGCGAGGTTGGTATCCTGGGTTATTCCGCTGCGCCCGGAAATTTCTGAAAGGTGATCTTTCACCTGTTTCCATACGGCTTCGGAAACTTTCAGATCGGATGCCGCCGCAAGGCTTGGCTTGTTTTTCAGCTCCTCCAGGAGAACAGGCTTGCTGCCCTGCCAGAAATAAAGGGGAATCGCCTTGGCCGGAGCCGAAACCTGGTTGTAATAATTTTCAAGCCATGCGTTCATTTCCTTGCGCTGGCCGTTTTCCTGGCTGGCAGCCATGGCGGTGAACTCGTCAAATATTCCGAATTCAACGGTTACTTTGCGGCGCGGCATGAAGAATATAAAATTGGCAAACAGCGCCTTAATTCCCTGGCGGAGAATTTTCCCTATTCTCGGGTATCTTCCCCAGGCGCGGGAGAACCTGCTGCCCCACAAGTTCGAGCTGCGGACGATTATAAGGTTCGGCAGCGGTTTGTCTTCCCTCTTCAATGCGCTTAACACCTGATCCAGGCCGGAATTCCCCGAAATCTGCTCGTTTGGCTGCCGGTAGGTGTGCCCGGAGGGGTAAAGCATCACATTCTGGTTGCAGCCAAGGGCTTCAACCACGCTGTCCAGCGCTTCCTGAACGCCCTGTTTGGCGTTCCGCCCTTCTTTGGAAACATCGGGAATGATGATTACCTGTATAATTTTGCGGAAGATGGTTTTAAGGCCGGGGCGCGCCGCCTGGGCCTCGTCTGCAAGCGGCCTGGGGTGGAAGCGCATGCCGATGATGCTGTAAAGGATTACCGGGTCGATCAGGGCCGGGTGGTTCGGCAGAAACAGGCAGGGTTTGTCTGAACGGCTGACTTGCTCGATCACTTTGTCAAGTCCTTCAACTGTAACCCTGTAGCGGAGGGAAAGGGTAAACTTTATAAAAATAAGGATAACCACCAGACCCAGCTTTTGCAGAAAGGTCTGCCTGGCTGGGCACTGCTGGTGTGCAGGTTTGCTATGCATAAGTTTGTTTGTTGTCCCTGGTAGATTGTTTGGCAAAGATACTGTTCTTTAAAGTGACTTTTTCCAGGTGAAGGCGCAGGGCGGGGTCAATTCTGAAAGAACTTTTTTGAATGCAGAAAATGCATATTGAAAATATTGCCGCTGCCAGCAGGGTGGCTATGCCGGCAAGGGCAAGGCCGGTGGCGGGCAGCGTGTTCAGCGCAATGAGGTTGTAGCACTTGCCGGATATGATTATTCCTGTAAAGGACGCAAACCCTGAAATGCCGAGAACCCTGCCTTTTTCGCTGTTAAAAGGCCGTACCTGGATGAAGCTGGTAAGGGGAATGAGGTAAATTCCCCCGGCAAAGCCGGTAAGCGTGAAAACGAATATGAGCCATGAAAACTGGACATTGAGCGGCAGCATCGGAGTTATTCCGGCAAGCAGAATGCCCGCTCCCATGCCTGCTCCGGCGGGAAGCAGGCCTTTTTGCCAGGAAAGCGGGCTTCCTCGCCCGGCCAGAACCGACCCGCCGCACAGGCCAAGCATCAGCGCAACCGGCGCCATGCTGGTTTTGGTGAAAGAGAAATGCAGCTGGGTTTCGCCAAGGTCGTTTATCAGCAGAACAATCAATGAGGCAATGAAATAGAAGTAGGCTTCGGCCAGCAGAACCAGACCGAGCGAGGGCTCTTTTCTTAAGTGCCAGCAGTCTGAAAGCGAGCTTAACGGGCCTGCCAGGGGAAATTTGGTATATGTCCGGGGCCGCGGGGAAGGGCTGATGAAAAATGCTGCCGCAAAACCTGAAAGGGCGGCCAGCAGGGCCACTCCGGCCACCATAACCCGCCCGAAGGGAATTTCTGCAGGCAGCCATTTCTGGCCCCAGGTCTGATCCAGGCACACCCCGGCCAGAGCAATGCCGATAAGGATTGTGAGTGTTGTGGCCAGCTTTATCAGGCCATTTGCCTTGGGAACCAGTGAGCTTTTCACTGTTTCAGGAATGGAGCCGTTCAAGGCCGGGCTGAACAGGGTGGATTGCAGCCCCATCGTGCCCAGCATGCCCAAGATGAAATACCAGTTCATGGTAATCAGGCCGTATGCGCCTATGCACATGGCAAGAAGCTCCAGCCCCTTGGCCCACAACACGATGGACGATTTGGGCAAACGATCGGCCAGCCATCCGGCCCAGGCGGAAAAAAGCACGAAAGGAAGCGCGAAGATTATTCCGGCATGCCCCTGAATTTCTTTAAACCCAATAGATAACGCAAGCAGACAGGCCGCCTGCTTGAAAAAATTATCGTTAAAGGTGCCAAGTGCGTAGGTAGACCCCATCAAGAGCAGGCGCGTGCGGTTTTTCGGGCCTGTCTGTTCCGGGGCATAGGAAACGTCCATAGCCTGAATTTTATACTAAAATGCAAATAAAGGCAAAGTGTAAGCTAAAGGTAAAGTTATTTTCTCAATTTTGCCAGGGCCGCCTCATACACCGCGAGGGTGGAATTGAGGAAACAATCGGGGCTGAGGCCCTGCATTGTGGTTTCCTGGTATCGCAGGAGGTCTTTTTTAAACTGGATGTTGTTTTTCAAGGTAAGTAAAAGCCTCGCCAGCTCTCCAACATTGCCGGGCGGGTACATGGCAGCCACGGGCAGCA